>JBILIY010000147.1:0-4495 GCA_044368815.1 Crocinitomicaceae bacterium | reverse complement strand
GATCGCACATTTGAGAGAACAGAGTTTCGATTCGTTTTCTTCCTTTCTTGAAAACGTAAGGTTGTTCAACATAATCTAATTGATTTTTTCGCATAGGAGTTTGAAGATTAATCTGAACTGTTTCAAAAAGATTTAATTGAATTTCAGCAGATAAATAGCCCATATCACCAAGTAATGTGCATTTTGAATAAGCCATTTTTACATCTTTCAGTATATGGATATCATGTATAGAAGCGGGTGTAATATCGATGCTTTGAAACACTCCAGATAATGAACAGATTCCATGAAGTTTATAACCAAAATAATAACTTTTTTGAGCTGCACAATAACCTTTTGTTGGTTGAGCATACTCAACATCACGACATATTTTACTTCTTGTGGCTCTTGCATTTTTGCAGATTTCAAGTGGCATAGAATCAATGATAAATGCATCTTCAAATTCATTAAATGCCCTTGCTAAAACACACCGTAATTTTTCAATTTGAGAAAACATAGAACGCCTTCTTCGATTGTATACAGATCGCTCAATTAGCCCGTCTAAAAACGTGTTCTGAATATCTCTAAAAAGCTGACATTCAGAATGTATTCCCATAAATTCAGCGGTAAGATTCATGGCAATAAGTTCCAAGTTGCCAAGCTTAGGTTTACGAATTTGAAGAAAGGAATCAAAAGAAACATTCAATGATTGTAGATGTTTCAAAATAATTTCATAGTTTTGAATGAAGTTGTTCATAGTATTTAATAGACTGGTTATCAATTAAATATACGAATTTTAATAATTCAATGAACAACTTTTTTTATTTTTTTCTAAATGCACAACGGGTTAAGTTATGAAAAAGGTAGTTTTTAAAAGCTCAGTTGTTGTGGCCATCTCATTGGCACTTTATTCGTGTAAGCGTGACGAATGTCATGATTGTCATTATGATAAGGCTGGAGCTGAAGTTGAAATGGGCGAATATTGTGGTGAAGCACTCGAGAATTTAGAGGCACAAGGAACCTACACGGATTCCACGGGCACGTATGAAGTCCATTGCCATGGTCATTAACCGAAAATTAAGCAACCCATTTAGTATCCATTATTTGGGGTGTTTTTCAAGTTTTTAACAATGTTGGAAAATAAGCAAAACTAAATTTCGTTGTAACTTTTAAAGGTTGTATCTTTATTCTTTAAAAGTTGAAGTATGTTTGATGACGAGGATGATGACGATTTTTCGGATAAAAGCTTAAATGATGACATCGAGCAATTTGAAGCACATCTGAAAGGAAAATCGATTGGTTTTATAGATAGTGACCGACTAGAAGCATTAATCGATCATTACATTATCAACGGTCAATATGCCAAAGCGAAAACTGCGTCAGAGATGGGTATGTATCACTTTAGCTACAACAACATCTTCCTTCTTCGTAAAGCTCAATCCATGAGTGGCATGGGACTGCTAAATGATGCCCTTGAAATAATCAATCAACTTGAAAAGACTGAAATTGGTTCAGCTGAGATTTATCTAACAAAAGCGGCTCTGTTCAGTCAATTAAGAGATTCGAGAAATTCAATTCGATATTTCAAAATGGCAATGGAGGTTTGTGAGCCTGAGGATCGCGATGAGATCTATATGGACATAGCTATGGAATATCAAAATATCAATCAGTTCAAAGAGGCTATTGAAGTATTAAAAGATGCACTTAAATTCAATAATCAAAATGAAGGTGCATTATATGAAATCGCCTATTGCTACGATCAAATGGGTGACTACACGCAAGCGATCAAATGTTATTCTGATTTCATTGATGAAAATCCATATTCTTTTACGGCTTGGTATAATTTAGGTAATGCATACAGTAAGATGGAGAATTTCGATAAGGCGATTTGGGCCTACGATTACTCTATTTTGATTAATGACGAATTTGGACCCGCACATTTTAATTTAGGTAACGCTTATCTATCTCTAGAAAAATACCTCAAAGCTATTGAACATTTTCACGAGTGCATGCGCTTGGATGGGGATGACGCCATGGCACTCTGTTATATTGGTGAAGCTCATGAACAATTGAATGAATTTGAATTAGCCAAACATTTCTACCGCAAAAGTCTTGAATTAGCACCGATGCTTGCCGAGGCTTGGTTAGGATTGGGAATCATTGAGGATTTAGAAGGAAAAACGAAAGAAGGCATCATTCTAATTCAAAAAGCGTTAGAAATAGATCCGTTAAATGCTGGTATTTTCCATGTGCTTGCTGGAGCTTATGAAAAAATTGATGAAAAGGAGTTAGCAATTGACCATTATGAGAAATCTTTGGAACTCGATCCGAGCGATGAGGATTGCCTTTCTGATTACATTAGCTTTTTGACAGAAAATTCACCTATTGATGCATTTCGAAAATTACAAGTTTTTAATTCAGAAAATGATTCAAATCCAATATCAAAATTATTAGAAGTTAACTTATATTGGATTTTAGGACAACGCGATAATGCAAAACGTCTATTTATTGATTGCCTGCAAGAAGATGAGAAAAAAGCCAAATCGATTTTTGAAATTAATCCAGATTTGTTGGATGATCAAGATTTTTTAAACCTATCACACGATTAAAAGATGAATTTTAAACTTTCCTACATACCTAAAAGAAGTGAAAAACCCAGAAATAAAGGGGTTACAATGATGATGGACAAGGGTTTGGGATTAAAAGAAACAGAACATTTTATCGAGGCCTCCAGTCACCTTACTGATTTGGTTAAATTTGGTTTTGGAACTTCCTATGTAACTAACAACCTCGAAGAAAAAATAAAGTTATACAAAGAGGCTGGAATTCGTCCTTACTTCGGTGGAACGCTGTTTGAAGCCTTTTATGCCAGGGGGAAATTTGATGATTATGTAAAACTTTTAGATAAGTTTGATTTGGATTTAGCGGAAATTTCAGATGGTTCCATAATCATTCCGCACGATGAAAAGTGCGAGCTAATTTCCAAAATGGCAAAAGATAGAACCGTACTTTCAGAAGTAGGTTCAAAAGATTCAGGAATTTTAATTTCCCCAGCAAAATGGGTTCGTTTGATGAGTGCCGAACTCGAAGCGGGAAGTTGGAAAGTCATCGCTGAAGGTAGAGAAGCAGGGAATGTTGGTGTTTTTAGACCAAATGGAACCGCTCATACACTTCTGATCAATCGCATCATTGCCAAAGTAGCTCCTGAGAGTATTTTGTGGGAAGCTCCTCAAAAAAATCAACAGGTTTGGTTCATTAAACTATTTGGAGCTGAAGTTAACCTAGGAAATATTGGCCCGGGAGACGTTATTCCGCTTGAATGCTTGAGACTTGGCCTTCGTGGTGATACCTTCTTCGATTTTTTACCTAAAGATTTTGCAGATCGCTTAAAGCAAGTCAACGATGACGATGAGGTTGAAGAGGAAGGATAATGGAAACTTTTGCTAAGACAAAAGAAAGTATTGGGCATTCTGGACAAATTTTTTCAATTGTTTTTGAAGGTGATTTCATTTATTCATCTTCTTCCGATAAATATGTTACACGTTGGGATATTGAAACAGGGAAACAAGATAAATTCGCCATTCGTTTTGAAAAATCGCCGTACTCTCTTGCCTTAATTTCGAATAATGAGAAATTAGCCGTTGGACTTGAAAATGGTGATTTACATATTTTTGATTTACATCTTAAAAAAGAAATTAAATTCTACCAACAGCATAAGACCGCCATTTTTTATCTAAAAGAAAACAAGTCAAAAAAGCAATTTTACTCCAGTGATGCTGATGGTAACTTGGCCGTTTGGAATACAGATTCGTTAAAATTAGAGGTTCTTCTACCTTTTGATTGTGGCAAAATCAGACGAATGTCTTTAAATTCAGATGAATCCTTGCTTTATTTAGCTTGTCAAGACGGTTTCGTGCGCGTTTTGGAAACAGAATTTTACAACCTAATTGATGAGTTTTTTTCGCACGAAGGAGGAACCACCTCGATAAGCCTTGACCCAGAAAATGAAAATTTCCTTTTTACAGGTGGAAAGGATGCTCATTTAAAAGTATGGAATTTGAATTCAAATCAATGCGAAAAAAGTATTCCAGCCCATAATTATGCGATTTACGATATTTTGTTTTTAAACAAAAAGTCATTTGTAACCCTTAGTCGCGACAAGTCCATTAAAATTTGGAGTAAAGAAATGTTGAGTGTTCTTCAAAAAATCGATGCAAAATCAAAAGGGCACAAACATTCAGTGAATTCAATAGTTAAACTTGATGATTCAAGTTTCGCAACGGCAAGTGATGACAAAACCATAAACTATTTTTCACTCATTTAATCTTGACATCAACCGAGACTGGTAAGTGATCCGAATAACCACCTAAGTATTTCTCACCTACAAATGTTCGTTTGGGTTGTTTATTCCCTTTATATTCTTCCATAAGAAATTCGAAACTATTGATTTTACCAGAATTTGGAATAACTGATAACTTTCCTGTATTGAATCCTTTAGAAACCATTATGTGATCTAAAA
>JBILIY010000211.1:0-3725 GCA_044368815.1 Crocinitomicaceae bacterium | reverse complement strand
TGAGGTTAAACTCGCTGAATTACAAAAAGGTAAAAGCCTTGTTTTAGAGGATAATTTTATCCTTATTTTAGGTTGGTCCTCCAAGATTTTCACAATTATTCCAGAATTGGTAATTGCGAATGAAAATATTAAAAAACCATGTATCGTAATTCTTGCCAATAAAGATAAGGTTGAAATGGAAGATGAAATAAGAGGTAAAATAGGTGATTTGAAGAATATGAAAATTGTTTGTAGAACAGGAAATCCTTATTATCTTGAAGACCTTGAAATCTCGAATTTAAATAATTCCAAAGCGATTTTAATTTTATCACCAGAGGGAGATGAGCAAAATGACTACATGACAATCAAAACCCTTCTTGCAATCACCAAAAATCCTAATCGCAGATCTGAATCTTATCATATCGCTGTTGAAATTCACGATGATAAAAACATTGAAATTTTAAAATTGGTTGGAGGAGATGAAGTAGAAGTTATATTGTCTGACGAGATAATTAGTCGAATAATGGTACAAGCATCTCGTCAAAGTGGTCTTAGTGTTGTCTATTCTGATCTTATGGATTTCGATGGAGATGAGATTTATTTTTATAACGATTTGACTTTGAAAGGTAAAACGTTTGGTGACGTTCTTTTTTTATTTGATAAATCTTCGGTGATTGGAATAATGTATTCAGATAAAAAAGTTGAAATTAATCCTCCAATGGACTATGAAATTCAGTCGAATGACCAACTTATTTTAATTGCTGAAGATGATTCTAAAATTCAAATCTCGAGAGATTTAAAAATTCTTGTTTCTTCTGATGCAATTGAAGAAAATAAAGATGTATCGATTCGTCCAGAAAGATTATTGATTTTCGGCTGGAATAATAGGGGAACATTAATTTTGAAGGAATTGGATAAATATTTACCTCACAATTCTTTTGTCAAGGTTGTTTCAAAATTTGATATTGAAATAGATGCAATTTCATTAATGCAAGAAAGTCTTTCAAATATAAAATTAGAATTTCTACAAGCTGATTCGACCTCTAAGCATATTATCGAACAATGCGATATTAAGTCTTTTGATGCAATTCAAATTTTATGTTACTCGGAAGAATTTGATCCACAGGAGGCAGACGCAAATACAATCGTTACGCTTTTCCATTTAAGAAAAATAATTGACGATAATGATTTCGAAATAAAAATTGTTAGTGAAATGTTAGATGTTAAAAATCGTGATTTGGCACATGTAACTAAAGCAGATGATTTTATTGTAAGTGATAAAATTATAAGTTTATTGATGGCGCAAATTGCTGAAAATAAACATTTGACAAAGGTTTTCGATAACCTGTTTGATGCCGACGGCAGTGAAATCTACCTTAAGCCTATTATTGATTATGTCAAATTAAATAATGAGTTTAATTTCTATACGCTTATAGAAAGCGCGAAACGTAAAAATCAAATTGCAATTGGTTATCGTATTTCAAAGTATGCGCATGATTCGAAAAAGAATTTTGGAATCGTACTTAACCCATTAAAATCGAAGAAAATAGATTTATCGATAAACGACAGTTTGATAGTCTTGTCAACTAATTAGCTGTAAAAGGTTTATTTCAAGACCTCAAAAATGAAATGGATTTTGTAATTTCATCGCTTGAAAATTACCTTATGCAACGTATTTTTTACCTAAAGAAACATTTCCTTTTTTCTTTTTTTGTATTGTGTGGCTTAATTGCCAGACCTCAATTCAAATCTGATAATGGGGTAAAGGAATCAAATCCCTATCGAATATTGTTAACCAATGCGACGATTTACGTTTCACCTACCCAAAAGTTGGATAATGCGAATATCTTAATTGAAGGATCCCGAATCGTTGAAGTTTCAACTAAAGCGATAAAGGATAACAAGGCGATTACTTATGATTTTAAAGGAAAGACAATCGTTCCGGCTTTTATCGAATTGAATTCAAATATTGGTCTTCCAAAACTGGGAGAAAATAACTTTTCAATTAGACCGAATTCGGGAAATAATAATCAAGGAGCTTTCTATTGGAACGATGCTGTTCATCCAGAATTTGAAGCCGCAACAAATTACCAAATTGATTCGAAATCAAACGAAAACTTAGTAAAAATGGGTTTTGGATTTGCATTATCGCATTTGCAAGATGGGATCGTACGTGGTTCTGGAACGCTTGTCTCTTTAGGTAATCAAAATTCAAATAAGCAAATTCTATCAACTTCTGCAGGTCAATTTTATTCGTTTTCCAAAGGAAGTTCAAACTTGAATTATCCTTCTTCTCAAATGGGTTCAATCGCACTCTTACGTCAAGCATTGTATGATTTGAAATATTATTCGTCGCAACAAACTAAAGAAGAGCGTTCCATCTCTTTGGAAAAGTGGAATTCTCAACTGACCTTGCCAGCTTTTTTTCAATCTACTGAAAAATGGGAAATTCTGCGAGCGGCTAAGATTGCAAATGAATTTAATTTAAAATTCAATTATTTAGGTTCCGGAAATGAATACGCCGTTGCCAAGGATTTGAAAAAGTTAGATGCCTCCTTTATTGTTCCCTTGAATTTCCCAGAATCATATGAAGTGAAAGATCCTTACGTATCAAGACAAATTCCTTTGAGTGACTTGAAACATTGGGAATTGGCGCCGGCGAATGCTAAATTATTGCGAGATCAAGGAATAACTATTTGTTTTACAACGAACGGATTAAAGTCAAGTGATCAATTTTGGACCAATCTTCGAAAAGCTTTGAAACGAGGACTAAAAATCGAAGATGCACTTGCGGCATTGACTACCCAACCGGCTATAATTCTAAAAGCAAGCTCTGAAATGGGAACCTTAGAAAAAGGTAAATATGCCAGTTTTTCAATTTATTCGTCGGATCCATTTTTAGCAGAGGGTAAATTATTGGAATCTTGGATTCTAGGTGAACGAAATGCTATAAGTGAAATCCCGTCAACTGATATAAACGGAAAATACAGTTTCAATTTGGAAGAAAACAAATATATTGTTGAGATTTCAGGATCGAGTGAAAAACCGCAAGGAAAAGTCCAGACTTTCAAAACGTTAGTTAATAAGGAAACAAACGCCAAAAAAGTGGATACAATTTCCCAAAAAGCGACGATTGTTCGAACGCAAACCGATGTCACTTTTCAATTTAATTTAGCGGATGATCTATTCGCGGGAAGTGTGAATTTACACGGAAAAATTGGAGCTGATGGAAGTATTTTTGAAGGCGATGGATCTCTTCCAAATGGTAAATGGATTAAGTGGTCAGGTATTCGCTTGGAAAAAGATAAATCGGAGAAAAAAACGGAGTCATTTCAGCTTGATACAACATTCAGCTCTTCAACTTGGTTTCCAAATATGGCTTTCGGAATGGATTCCCTTCCTAAAAACCAAGTTTATCTCATTAAAAATGCGACTGTTTGGACGAATGAAAAAGACGGTGTTCTTAAAAACGCGAATGTTGTCGTTGAAAATGGAAAAATAGTTGCTTTAAATCCAGTTAACCTTCCAAAGAATGCAACAGTAGTTGATGGTACAGGAAAACATTTGACTACTGGGATTATTGATGAACACTCGCACATAGCAATTTCCAAAGGAGTGAACGAATCTGGTCAGGCGATAACTGCTGAGGTGAGTATTGGTGATGTGGTAAATCCAGATGATATTAATATCTATCGTCAACTTGCTGGAGGCGTAACAGCGGCTCAATTGTTACATGGCTCTGCGAA
>JBILIY010000146.1:0-4517 GCA_044368815.1 Crocinitomicaceae bacterium | reverse complement strand
AGATTCCTCCGCCTGGTTGATTATGTCAAATTTGTTTTTCTCAAATTGCAATTCTTCCGTTTTATTGACAATAAGCGCGATGAATTCATTATTTCCCGCTTCCAATCGATTAAGAATAACATCAACTATGATTTCTTCGCCTTTTGAATCAATATGAGTAAATCTTCGAGTCGTTTCTTCCTTAAATCGATTTTCTAGATTTTTATTGAATGAATAAATTGACTTTCCAATTAAATCCTCCGAAGAAATACCGTACAATTGAACCGAAGCCTTATTTACCATCGTAATGATAAGCTCTTCACCCGTCAGTTGAACCATTGGCATTGGGGATTTATTGAAAAGATCTTTGTACCTTTTTTCTGAATTTGCTAATTGGCTACGAAAAGTACGCCGCAACAAACCATATTTAATAGCTTTTTCGAGAATTTGAGGGTTTACACCACTTTTCAGCAAATAATCTTGACCACCTTTTGACACAATTTCAAGCGCAATTGATTGGTCGTCCATTCCCGAAAGAACTATTACAGAAGCACTTGGAAACAACTCATTAATTGAATCATAGGTTTTAACACCATTCGAATCCAAAATATTCAGATCCAACAAAATAACATCTGGCTCCAATTCTTGCTTTACTTCCTCGGCCTCCTTTAAAGAAGGAACGCTGATTATGTCCTCCAATTGATAACCTATGGTACTTAATTGAAACTGAACCAAATTAGAGAAAACCTGATCATCTTCAACTATTAAAATATTTGCAGCATCCATTATTTACTAATTCTAAAAAGCACCTTCTCTTGGTTTACCGATTGCTTCAAATTCTCAAAAAAAGCATTTCTTTCCTCCTCTTCAATACAGTCGGTAGGAAAACTCAACTGGAGATCTTGAATGTAATCAAAATAAATGGTTTGCTGACTAACACTCACTTGTCGCAACCCTTCCATATAAAGTAAAATCACCTCGCGATCGACAGCTAAAATGGCCTTGGAAGAGAGACCAACCCGAAACTTATTTTTGGCGTTAATTAAGATGTAGATAATCCCTTCTATTGCAAAGAACATCATCACAAGCGCAGGAAACCAAGCTTCCTTCGTTAAAATGAAGAACGCGGATCCTATAACACCAATGATTACAGATTCAATAATTGTATAAACAATCACACGTTGACGTCTCGAACTACTAATTTTTCCTGACCACTTGAATTTTTTTGTTTGATTAACCATTCGTATTCCCACCCAACGACGTATGGTTCTGCGAACTGAAATCAGCATGAGCATTAAACCAAAACCAAGAAATATCTCAAACCGATAAGGTAATTGAGCAGCAGTGGTTTTGAACATTTCGAGCGGTAAATCAAAGCGCACAAAAACACAGAAAAATAAAGTGAATATGCTGACCAATAAGATGATAACATTGATAAAACTATTCATTGGGAAGCGAGCTTAGTTTGCGTTTCAATCCGGTAATTTTTTCTTTGGATAAATCAATTTTCTTTTCTACGTCTTTTCTCAATTGATCAGCACCTTTTGAACGAGCAAAGAAACTCAAATTTGTTTCCATTTGTATGATTTCCTTGTTCAAGGCATCCATTTGCTTTTTCAATTCAAAACGTTCTTGATTCAGGAGTTTTCCTCGCTCTGGACTTGCCAACATCGTTTCCACTTTCGCCTTATACAAAATCATGTCTTTTTCCTTAGCTTCAAGTTTTAGTGACGCGTATTTATCATCCATCACATTTTTAAAGCTCGAAAAAACTTCGTTTTTATTTTTGGTTGGCACATGTCCAATTGACGAAAAGCGGTCGTTAAAATTTTTCAGATCACTTAACGCCTCAGTTTTGTCCTCCGAAACAACGTATTGCTCTATTTCAGCTATCAATGCGACTTTCCGCTCCAAATTTCCGACAAGTTCAGTTTCTTGTTCCTCAAAATGCTTTTCACGTGAGTTGTAAAAAACATCGCAAGTTGCTCTAAACTCAGACCATAATTTGTTTTCGTAACGTTGACCGGCAGAACCCGTTTCCTTCCATTTTCTCTGAAGAAACACAATACGATCTGCTGTCTTTTTCCAATCCGTTGATGTATTTATCTCTTGAACTTCAGCGATTAATGCACGCTTTTTATCCGCCACTTCTTTAAACGTGTTGTCAAGCGATTTGTTAAAATTCTTTTTTGCTTCAAAAAATGTATCACAAAGCGAACGAAATTCCTTCCAAATAGCATCATTTTCCTTCTTCGGGCCAAAGCCTATTTGTTTCCATTGTTCTTGAAGAGCGATTATCTCATTCGTTTTTGCTTCCCAATCTTTCCCTTTTTCAATGGTATTAAGATCTGAAACACTACTTTTTAAAGTTTCAACCAGCGCTTTTTTCTTGTTGAGATTATCCATCAAAACATTACGTTGCTCTTCATAATGTACATTTATTTTCTCGTAAATTGTCTTTACAGAATCCCAATAGTTCTTTTTTAACGATTCCCAATCCTCATTATTTACAGGACCAATTTCTTCCCACTCATCCTGCATGCTTCGCAATGAAGCTTCCAACTCGCGAACAGGTAAATTTTTAGTCCTCAATTGTTTCAATCGGAAGATCACATCTTCTTTTAGTTGAAAATTGCGCTTATAATCGTGGTCTTTAAGTTCACGGTAAATTTTAATATTGTAAAAGAAAATCTCGAGTAATCTTGAATATTCCTTTTGCGTTTCATCGCGTTTTTCTCGAGGAATATCACCTATTTTCTTCCACGTCTCGTGAATTTCTTTGTATGCATTGAATGCCGAACCAATATTTTCCTCTGCCTCAATCACCTCTTTCAATCGGTTCATCAGGGCTCTTTTTTGTTTAAAATTTTCATTTTCAAGTGCTGACTTGATTTCAATTTGCTTTTTTCTCGAATCCTGAAAAGCCTTATAAACGGAATAAAATGTCTCTTTATGACTTTTATAATCAATTTGTTCATAGGTTTCTCCTCGCTCTTGCGCCTCGAGCTGATTCACTTGTTGAACTCGTTCTGCCTCCAAGATAAAATCCTCGAACTGCACTTTCAACGCGTTCACTTCCCTTCCAATCACGATTAAGTCTTCGGACTTAACTAAGTTTTCAAGTTGCTCTTGAAAATTCAAATTTTCCATAATTTATGCCAATTGATTCATTTCAAAATTTGCGAGAGCCACAAATTTAGAAACGCGTTCGTCAAAATCATTTTTGCTAATTTCAGTCAAGCGTTCCGTTCCAAATTTCTCCACACAAAAGGAAGCCAAAGCAGAACCAGCAATCACTGCTCTTTTCATATTTTCAAATGAAATATCATCCGTAGACGCGATGAATCCCATAAAACCACCGGCAAATGTATCTCCCGCACCTGTTGGATCAAATACTTCTTCTAATGGCAAAGCCGGAGCAAAGAAAATATGTTCTCCGTGAAACAACAACGCACCATGCTCACCTTTCTTGATGATCAGTATTTTTGGACCCATTGCACGAATTACGTTCGCCGCTTTGACCAATGAATATTCATTGGAGAGCTGCCTTGCTTCTTCATCGTTGATAATCAACACATCAACCAAGGCCATAGTCTTTTTCAATTCATCCAAGGCAATGTCCATCCAAAAATTCATCGTATCCATAGCGATTAATTTCGGACGTTTATCCAATCGTTCAATTACTTTTCTCTGTACATCCGGGCTTAAATTCCCAAGCATTAAGTAATCAGCTCCTTGAAAATTTGCAGGAATAACTGGATCAAATGTTCCAAGTACGTTCAATTCTGTAACTAGCGTGTCGCGCGAATTCATGTCATTGTGATAACGCCCCGACCAAAAAAAAGTTTTCTCTCCTTGTTTTATTTGAATTCCATCGATATTTATTCCTTTTGATTTCATATAATCCAAGGTTTCTTGGGGAAAATCTTCTCCTACAACCGAAACGATTCCTTGATTTTGAACAAAGAAAGAAGACGATAATGAAATAAAAGTTCCTGCACCCCCAACAATTTTGTCCGTTTTCCCGAAAGGTGTTTCAATTGCATCGAAGGCAACACTTCCGACAGTAATAAGCTTCATACGTAATTTTTTAGGGCGCAAAGATAAGGAAATTCAAGCGAAACAAGAATTTCTTATTCGTTGGGAAAGAATTGGAAGTAATTTACTTCTCGAATTTCTCTTTTTCCTTCAAAATTTGCTTTCTAAGAGCCTCCACAGCTTCGTCTGCTGCTTCTTCAAAAGTCTTGCATTGCTTTTTAGCAAACAGTTCTTTACCTGGCAAGTGAAGTTTTATTTCAGTAATTTTATTTTCTTTCTCTTTATCCTTGTCTAAACGAAGAAAAACTTCAGCAGACTGAACGTGGTGATTGAAAATTTCTAGTTTATCCAATTTTTCTTGAATGAAGTTTAAGAGCTTTTGGTCAGCTTTGAAGTGGATAGCGTGCATTTTTGATTCCATTGTCTAACTATTTAACGCCCACGTGGATGAGCTTGTGAATAAATCGCTGTTAACTGTGCAAACGAATTATGGGTATATA
>JBILIY010000145.1:0-4553 GCA_044368815.1 Crocinitomicaceae bacterium | reverse complement strand
AAGAATTTTTCATTTTCAACCTCATTTTTTGAAAATCAAAGCAGATTAAGTTCCTACGAGCAACTTTTTATAAATGAACGAGGGGAATTTCGACCGACAAGTTTTGGTTATGCGCAAGAAAATGGCTCTATTTCTGGTGCGGCAAGAACAAAACCGTTTAAAACTAAAGGATACGATTACGCCTATGCCATTGGAAATATAATTTATAGTCCGCATAAAAAAATAGACCTAATCGCCGGAAATAATCAACAATTTATTGGATCAGGTTATCGATCAATGTTGTTGTCAGATAATTCATCATACTCACCTTATTTTAGAGTCGACTACTATATTTCGAAGCGTTTCTCCTTCAATTATTTAAGGTCACGAAACATGAATTTGGTTCGTAAAAAGACATTTACTACTGTTGAAGGTTTTTATCAACCTAAGGGACTTGGAATTAATTATTTAACGTATCATTTTTCTCCAAAACTAAATTTAAGTCTTTTCGACGGAACGGCATGGTCTATGGGAGATTCACTTCAAACGAAAGCGGTAAATCCTTTGTTTTACAATCCAATTCCATTCGTGTCTGCATTTTTGAAGGACAGCAACTGTTATGCCATTCAGGGATTGAATCTGAATTGGATCGTAACAAATAAAATTAGAACTTATGGTCAAATTGCAATTGGATATCTCGACACGAAACAACTTGCTTTTCAACTTGGTTTTCGGGGCTACGATTTATTCAAACTTAAAAATTCAATGATTCAATTGGAATTCAATTCTGCATCTGCAACCATGTATCAATCCAAATATAGTCGATTGAATTACTCGAATTACAATTTGCCTCTAGCACATACAAAAGGAAATGCATTCAAAGAATTAATTATTCGATTCAATTGGGAATACAAAAGATGCTATATCGACTTAAAGTCAATTAGTTACTATTTAGAAAATTTCAATCGTACCGCTCTTTTGCCTATTTCAAAATCCAATATTTCGCCTGACGGATTTGTTTTTCACAATCAACTTGAAATTGGATATCGATTCAATAAAAAAATCAATTTAACGATTTTCGCAAACTGTATTTATCGTTATGACAATATCACAAAAAGCCAAAATCTCATTCCTTCTACCGGAATTCGAACAGCATTAATCAACCACTACAATGATTATTAATCGCGTCATATTGATTTTAATGTTTGCTTTGCCGTTTGGATTGCAAGCCCAAAGTGGAATTGGCTGGCTATTCGAACCAACACCGAATGACTCAATTGAAAAGGAATCCTTCGAGAACCATAGTTCCGTTTTACCTCAGATTCGGCAAGGAATTAAATCAGAAAAGGGAATCAACTTTGTAAAACCATTAAATTTTATTCCTTTGGTTGACGGAGGAATTAACTATCAAAGTGAACTTGGATATCGAATCACAGGTGGCGGAATTTTTGAATCAAATCCAATTTGGAAAAAGTTTTATTTGAGAGCTGGAGCAATTGGTGGAGTCGAATCAACTGACAGTCTAACCTCAGCAAACTATGAATTCACAGATTCATTGAAATCAAGTCGATCTTTGTTTCAGCCAATTTTTCGTTTTGCCTATACACCAAACCATATTTTCAATTTCCAAATTGGTCATGACAAGAATTTCATTGGAGAAGGGAACCGATCGTTGTTCTTGAGTGATTATGGAAAACCATATTATTTCGGTCAATTGAGAGCGCGCTTTTGGCATGTGGAATATACTATGTTCTACCAATTTATGAATGAAAATTATAAATCAGTTAAAGCACAGAAATTTGCGGCAAGTCATTATTTGAGTTGGAATGTTACGAAAAAAATCAATCTAGGAATTTTTGAAACAGTGATCTTTCAACCGAAAGACACGCTGTTATATCGAGGTTTCGATGTGGAATATTTAAACCCAGTAGTATTCTTCAGACCTCAAGAATATGCCATTGGGTCGGCGGATAATGTGCTTTTGGGAGCGAGTTTTTCAGTCAAACACAAAAAACAAACAATTTATGGTCAATTAATAGTAGATGAATTCCTCCTATCAGAAATTCGAGCTCAAAGTGGCTGGTGGGCAAATAAATACGGCGGTCAACTTGGAATAAAAGGGTATTTGAAATTGAGAAATGAAAAGTTCTTCTATCGTGCTGAAGCTAATACCGTTCGTCCTTATACATACGCTCACGTGAATAGCCTTCAAAATTATGGAAATCAAAATAGTACGTTAAGTCACCCTTATGGTGCGAATTTTATGGAAGTATTGTTCGAAATCAAATGGCAACATAAAAAGTGGTTTACAAAATTTTTCACCAATGTTGGTTACCAAGGATTGGATGAGGGAGTGAAAAGTTATGGGGGAAACGTTTATTTACCTTACATGCTTAGGCCCAATGATTACAACAACAAAATCGGACAAGGAATTCGAAATAATTTTTTTAGAGTAAATATTCATGCTGCATATAAATTGAGTGAAAAAGGATCCATTTTTGCATTTGCTGAGATTCAGTATCGCTTTGATTCAGCTTTAAGTCAGAAGTCGCATATTATTCCTTTAATTGGAATTCGTTCTTACTTGTGGAATGACTATCGAAATTACTAAATGAAAAAAGCCCATTTCATTTTGAAACAGGCTTTTCAATCGTTTGGTTCTTGTAAATTTTACAATCCGAAAATCTGTCTGACTTCTACTTCCGTCGTATTGCGTTGTTTGCCTTCGGAATTGAGATAGGTGCGATTTACAAGTCTTCCGTGAATGGCAACTTTCTTGCCTTTTTCGCCATATTGCTCAATGAATTCGGCTAAATTTCCCCAAGCGAAAACGCGATGATATTGCGTGATATTTCGATAATTTCCATCATTTTTTCGTTCAGCCTTTTTCGTTTCAAGTTTGAATCGCGCAACAGATTTTCCGTTGTCAAATTTGGTGATTTGTGTATTGGTGCCCATGCTTCCAATTAATGTAATGTAATTTCTAACTGTTGTCATAATTTGTAGTGTTATAAAAATGTAATTGTATATGTTGAGGGACCGGTATTAATTTCAATGTATCAACACCGATCCTCGTTGGCGTTCTAGTGGATTTACTTGTAAATAGGGTTTGCTGAAAAACTCGAACCTATTGATTTATAGTAACATAAAGCAGTAATTAAGATTACAAGTGCAAGGTTTTCGAGTTGTTATTCAGAAAAAACGTGGATCTTGATTTTTGAAACGCATATTTTTGTTCGATAACCAGAAAAGAATCATCTTCTTCGTTGCAGTCATATTGGCATATTCGTATATGCCTTAATGAACTGCGCCTAGATTCTAATCCTTTTCTGACTTTTTCAGCAGACCCTAAATAAATCCTGTTTGTTGTGTTTTAAATGAACTAATTGAAGATTTAGAGTAATATCAAGTCGTTGATTTCAACTTCGGAAACAAATTTCTTTTGTCCCTCTGTATTGTAGAATCTACTGACTAATCGTCCTTCTATGGCAACTTGGGTTCCAACGGTTCCAAATTCCTCAAGAACTTTAATCCACTTTCCCCAGGCAGTTAGAATATGCCAATTGGATCGTGATTTCATATTTCCATCGACATCCAAATAGAATTCCTTTGTTGAGAGTGAAAACTTGGCTACTTTTCGACCATTTTCCAATTGTGTGACCTTTGGCTCGGATGTTACTTTACCTATTAAATTGACGTGATTCATCGATAGGTTTGAATTTGTATCTGACATAATTATTGATTTATTGAACGTTTTTAGATGAAATAATTAAAAATTCGTTGAGTTCTACGATTGTGGAAAAGCGTTTCTCCCCTGATTTCGTTTCATAGGATTGATTTACCAATTTTCCTTCGAGCATAACTTCCAAACCTTTATCTAAAAGTTTTCCAACTAACTCAGCTGATTTACCCCACGCATTGATGTTGTGCCATTGTGTATTATCTTGCCACTGGCCGTTTTTATCTTTGTATCCTTCATTTGTCGCCAAGGTGAAACGAGCAAGCGCTCTCCCGGTTTCAAAATTCATCACTTCAGGCTTTGCGCCCAACCTTCCAATCAGAGTCACTTTGTTTTTTAGTGCATTCATGTTTGTAAAAATTAAATTGTTTGAAAAAAATTAACTAAATCGAGATCAGCAATTGTTGTCTGAATTCGACACTGCAAAGTTTTCTTCTTTCCAAATCTTTATTCGGTTTTTTGTCGTTTATTTTCGTTATTTATTCGTTTTATGTCGTTTTAAATGTTTATAATCAATTATTTAAACCATTTTCAAAAAACGATTATTTATTCCAAATTTCCCAACTTTTTAATGCTTGCTCTCGTAGCATGCTACTTCCATTCAGAATTGTTGCACCAAATTCTTGGGCTTTGGAAAGAAATTTTGTGAGTGGTGGATTATAAATTAGATCAATAACTAAATGATCTTCAGTAAGCGCCTGAAAAGGGATACATATTGATTCATCACTATTTGGATACATACCAACCGGAGTGCAGTTCACGATCACTTTGCATGCCGCAATCATCGTGTCATTGACATCCGACTAGTTAAACTGATTAGGATCATCACTTGAAT
>JBILIY010000144.1:0-4559 GCA_044368815.1 Crocinitomicaceae bacterium | reverse complement strand
ATGATTCGAAAGTCTCGAAAGTCATTGGAAGACATTGTAAAACATTTTGCCGGACACGAATCGAAAATCAATACAATTGCCACAATCGACTATAATCTTTCATCAGGAATTGCGCGTGTTTCGAAAGAGTTGGTTTCGGATATAGTGATCATAAATGATAGCCGCAACAATAAGAATATTCTGAAAAGAGTCGTAGGTGATGACCGTGCACATTTATTGGATGTTTGTGATAAAACTATTTTCTTCTGTCAGTTGGATAAACCCTCAGTTAGCTATCAAAAAATTGTGGTCGTTGCTCCTTTGTTATCCGAAATTGAACCAACATTCTCGCTTTGGGTAGAGCGTGTGCTTAGACTTTCTAAAGAACTTTCAATTAATTTGGAACTATTTGCATCTGCAACAACTTATGAGCGTTTTCAAAAAGTGGCTTATGCCAATAAATTAGATTTTAACGTTCGACTAAAAGAGATTGAAAATCTAGATGATTTTTTCCCGCTCTATAATAATTCAAAAGATGATTTGGTTGTATTTTGTTCCGCACGAGTTGGTTCTGTTTCGTATGATCCTATGATTGAAGCTATTTCAACTAAGTTGGAAAAAGCTTGTCCGAATAATGATTTAATGTTTATTTATCCGGGATTAGAAGTAGATCCGATGTATGCTTCTTATGATGACATTTCTGCAACACCTATTATCGCTGGTGTTGAAACGATTCAAAAAATTGGTCGAGAAGTTGGAAGTATTTTCAAAAAGTCAGATTCCGATGAATCGAAAGATTAAAATTCGATGAAAAAACAAACCAATCTGCTTTTTTATATTCTCAGTATCTATGTAATTGTTCAATTTCTTTGGTGGGGCTTTCATTTAATTCAATTGAGCCGAGAAAGTGCTGATAATGAATCAATTATTTTCCGGAAAACATTGATGATTGTTGGAGAAGGTTCTGTTTTCCTTTTGCTTTTAATTTTTGGATTGTTCAAAATAAGTTCGTCGATTCGAAAGGAACTTACGCTTTCACAAAGGCAGTCGAATTTTTTGTTATCCGTCACACATGAGTTAAAAACCCCAATCGCTTCTACAAAGTTACTTTTACAAACCTTAATTAAACGCGAGTTACCTTCTGAAAAACGCGACGATTTACTTTCTAAAGCATTAGAAGAGAATGAGCGACTAGAGTTGTTGATTGATAATATTCTTAATGCTTCAAGATTAGATAATAAAGCACTGGCTCCCGTTAAAACGGAAATTGATTTCAATGAATTGACCAGTCAAGTGGTTGAACGAATTCAAAAGCGTTTTCCATCTGCGAAGATTAAACAAGAAATTAGTTCCAATTTAAAAATTCAAGCGGATGCATTTATGTTGGAGACAATTTTGCTGAATTTACTTGAAAACGCCATAAAATATGCTGGCATATCCGAAGAAATTAAGGTGTTTGGAAAAATTGATAACGATAAATCCATTTTTGGAGTTAGTGATTTAGGCCCGGGAATTTCGACAGAGGATAAACAATCGATTTTCTCGAAATTCTATCGTTCAGGTAACGAGGAAACTCGTCAGAACAAAGGAAGTGGCCTAGGATTGTATATCGTATCTCAATTCGTTCAGTTACATCAAGGTTCAATTGTATGCAAAAATAATTCGCCAAAAGGCAGCATTTTTGAAGTAACTTTGCCATTATGACAAATCGTTTTGGCCTTATCATTTTAGATGGTTGGGGAATTGGAAATGGATCGAAATCAGATGCCATCGCACATGCGAATACCCCGTTCATGGATTCCCTTTTGAATAATTACCCGAATGCTACTTTAAAAACAAGCGGCGAAGACGTTGGTCTTCCTAATGGTCAAATGGGGAATTCTGAAGTTGGACATTTGAATATTGGTGCAGGAAGAATTGTTTATCAGGAACTTACGCGTATCAATAAATCGATTCGAGACGGTGAATTTCAAAAGAACAAAGTCTTGAATGATGCTTTTCAGCAAGCCAAAACGCGTGGTTGTAAAATCCATTTCATTGGTCTTGTTTCCAAGGGTGGAGTGCACAGTTCACAAGAACATCTCTATGCGCTTTGCGATATTGCAAAATCTCATGGATTAGATAAGGTATTCATTCATGCTTTTACAGATGGCCGTGATTGCGATCCAAAAAGTGGATTGGGTTTTCTGCAAGAATTGGATAATCACTTGAAAAATTCAGTTGGCAAGCTTGCCTCTGTTGTTGGTCGTTACTACGCTATGGATCGTGATAACCGTTGGGAGCGCGTGAAAAAAGCTTACGACTTGCTGACTAAAGGTGTTGGCTCGCATTTTAATTCTGCCGCTGAAGCAATCGAATCATCCTATCAAAATGGAATTACGGATGAATTTATTGAACCAAGTATCATCGAGTCGGAAGGATTAATTGAAAATGGAGATGTAGTGATTTGTTTTAATTTTAGAACCGATCGTCCACGAGAAATTTCGATTGCATTAACTCAAAAAGCCTTTCCTGAATATGAAATGACACCCTTGGATTTGCATTATTGCACGATGACAAATTACGACGCGACCTTTAAAAACATGCATATTATTTTCGAAAAAGATAATTTGTTCAATACACTTGGAGAGGTTGTTTCAAATGCCGGTAAAACGCAAGTTCGCATTGCTGAAACGGAGAAATATCCACATGTTACCTTCTTTTTTAGTGGAGGTCGTGAAGCCGTTTTTCCAAATGAAGACCGTATTTTGGTTAATTCACCGAAGGTTGCGACTTACGATTTACAACCCGAAATGAGTGCGTTAGAAGTACGTGATCGCATTGTTGATTTTATGGGTAATCAAAAGCCTGATTTCATTTGTTTGAACTTTGCTAATCCTGACATGGTAGGACATACTGGTGTTTATGAAGCGATTATAAAGGCTGTAGAAACTGCTGATGCGTGTTTAAATGATGTTGTGAGCAAAGGACAAGAACTTGGGTATGAGTTCTTAGTCATCGCAGACCATGGAAATGCAGATTATGCATTAAATGACGATGGAAGTCCCAATACGGCGCATAGTTTGAATCCGGTTCCGATGGTTTTGGTGACCGTTGACAAAACTGTAGAATTGAATCCAGGAATTCTTGCCGACGTAGCACCAACGATTTTAAATCGAATGGGAATATCAGTTCCAGCGGAAATGACTGGGAAGAATCTTACTGTAACCAGATAATTGTGAGTCAGGAAAAGCACGATCCGTTTGCCGTATTGAAAATCAAAGACTATCAGTTCTTTTTGACTTTTCGATTTTTTCTTACAATGGCCATTCAAATGCAGAGTGTCATTGTGGGATGGCAAGTTTATTCGATTAGCGGAAGTGTTTTGGATCTTGGATTAATTGGTTTAGCCGAAGCGATTCCTTTCATTTTGATTTCTATCTTTTCAGGGCATATTGCGGATACATTCAATCGAAAGAAAATCATAGTTCTTTTCACCTCGATTTTTATTCTGGCTAGTGCTGCGTTGTTGTATCTTTCTATTGAGCCGACTGGATTATTGAAAACCTATGGGTCTTTGCCTATTTTCATTTTAGTGGGAATCATCGGAATTATCCGCGGTTTCATGTCGGCTGCGCTTTCTCCATTTCTTTCTCAACTTTTACCTCGGAAATTATATGGAAACGGAGCGACTTGGAACAGCACGATTTGGCATTTGGCATCGATTATTGGACCTTCAATTTCTGGTTTTTTGGTTGCAATTGATTATATGTCGGCTTATGGTGTGGCGTTGGTATTCATTTTTATTGCCTTGTTTTCATTGATATTCATTCCGAGGAAGAAAACGCCAACTAAAGACGAAGGTGAAAGCATTTGGGAAAGTATCAGCGTGGGCGTGAAGTTCGTTATGAAAAACCAACTCGTTCTTGGTGCGCTGTCCTTGGATTTATTTGCGGTTTTGTTCGGGGGAGCGGTTGCCTTACTTCCTGATTTTGCCAAGAATGTCTTAAACGCCGGACCCGTGGAATTGGGTTACTTGCGCGCTGCTCCAGCTTTTGGTGCTGCGATTATGGCTTTGGTTATCGCATACAGACCACCCGTTGGAAATGCCGGGAGAATTTTGTTGTATTCCGTTGCCGGATTTGGTGTTTCAACTATTCTGTTTGGTTTCTCAACGAATTTTTGGTTGGCTTTGTTTTTCTTATTCTTGACGGGCGCTTTCGATAATGTGAGTGTCGTGATTCGTCATTCTATTCTACAACTTGCCACGCCAGATAACATGCGTGGTCGCGTTTCTGCCGTAAACGGTATTTTCATTGGTTCTTCCAACGAAATCGGAGCATTTGAATCAGGTTTAACGGCTCAATGGTGGGGAACAAAAGCCGCAATTGTTGTAGGTGGTTCATTGACTTTATTGGTCGTCGCCGTCACCGGAAAAATCTCACCAAAATTGAGGAAATTGAATTTGAGGGATTTGGAGTGAGGGGTTGGTGCATAATGGTTTTCGTGTATCCTATTTTGATTTATATTGATCCTGGCTATGTTGCAACTTATTCTTTCAAAAAGCAGCCATATTTAGATAACTTCAGAGCAATTTTACC
>JBILIY010000177.1:0-4096 GCA_044368815.1 Crocinitomicaceae bacterium | reverse complement strand
GCACTTTGTTGGTCCTTGCTCTGAAAATGTTCCAATAACAAGAAATCCATCTTTTTGGATGAAAGAAGTAGCTTTTTCAACGTATGAATTAATTTCTTCTTGTTTTGTTAAAAAGTGAAAAGCCGCTCGGTCGTGCCAAAAATCGTATTTTTCGGTAGGTTTAAAATTCAGAACGTCTTCAGTAATCCATTTTACCGATTTTGCTTTAGCCCCAAGTCTAGTTTTAGCTCGCTCAATTGCAGCTTCAGAAATATCC
The DNA here is from genome assembly GCA_044368815.1 of Crocinitomicaceae bacterium. Lineage (GTDB taxonomy): Bacteria > Bacteroidota > Bacteroidia > Flavobacteriales_D > Crocinitomicaceae > UBA952. The sequence goes on along the minus strand of JBILIY010000177.1, from coordinate 3,840 downwards.
AAGATTGTTAAGTCTTGAAATCCTTGTTCGAGTAAATGATCGACTAAAAAACTATCTCCTCCTCCGATATCAATTATCTTTGATGTTATTGATACATCAAATTTCTTAATGAGATCCAATGAAGTTTGAGGAGTTGGCTGATACCAACTTACATCTTTTAGCTCTTTTGTTTGATAAATGGTTTCCCAGTGCTTTTTGCGATCGAATTTTTCCATGAGTTAATTTTTAGAGCATCGGAATGATTTTCTCAAGAGAAATTCCTCGGGAGCCTTTCAGTAAAATAGATTTATTGGATATTGTATTCTGGGAAAGATGTGATTCTAATTCTGAAATAGTTTTAAACCCATTTTCATTTATTTCATTAAATATTTTTCCAACGGTTATAAATTTCAAACTTTTATCCTTGCAGAATTCAATTATTTTTTGATGTTCGATAATTGATTCGGTGCCTAACTCAAGCATATCTCCGAGGATTGCGATTTTATTAAGTTGTGTATTGGAAACAAAACTTTCAAGTGCGCTTCGCATACTAGATGGATTGGCGTTGTAACAGTCAACAATTAACGTGTTTTTATCTGTTTTCATTACTTGCGAGCGATTGTTGGTAGGCGTATAAGATTGAATGGCTTTATTGATTTGCTCATAAGACACATCGAATTGAATTCCAAAGCTTATCGCAGCTAGAAAATTATAGAAGTTGTAGGATCCAACTAAGTTAGTTTGAATTTCTGGGGATTTGTAGTTGTCATATTCCCATTGAAGAACAACAAATGGATTTAGTTCAATTAATTTGCCCTTAACTTTTGCTTCTGCATTTGTGCCATAAGCGAATTTGTAGGGATGCCAAGAACATTCCTTTGTAATGATTTGATCGTCTGAATTATAGATGATAAATCCATTATGTTGATCGATGAAATTAAATAGTTCGGTTTTTGTTTTTATAACGCCTTCCAATGTTATGAATCCTTCCAAATGTGCTTTTCCGATGTTTGTGATAATTCCAAAATTCGGTTCTGCAACATCCACTAGTTCTTGTATATCACCCGGTTTATTGGCTCCCATTTCTATAATAGCTAGTTCATGAGTCGAATCCAGGGATAATAGCGTAAGCGGCACACCAATGTGGTTATTCAAATTTCCAATGGTACAAAGTGTCTTGTATTTTTCGGAAAGTACGCAATTGATTAATTCTTTTGAGGTGGTTTTGCCATTACTTCCTGTTATTCCAATCACAGGTATATTGAATTTTTTTCGATGGAAATTGGCAAGTTTTTGAAGAAATGCCAATGAATTCGAAACATGAAAAATACTCGTTTCATCAGCATATTGTTCTTCATCAACAATTGCATATTTGGCACCATTGATAATGGCATCTTTTGCGAAAAGATTCCCATTGAAATTTTCTCCTTTTAGCGCAATGAAAAGAGAGTCCTTTTTTATTTTTCTTGTATCGGTGCAAACCCCCGATGAATCATAGAATAATTCAAACAAATTTTCCATGAGCAATATTAAAAAAAAAGCCCGACTAAATCGGGCTTCACTTTTAAATTATTGTTTCTTTCGGTTTGGTCTCGAACTTCCTACGCGATCCATGGCGCATCTGAAACCAATCATAGCTGAAGATTTGTCTTCATCCAAGAACCTGCGACTTCCAGGAGACATCCAGTAGGTGCGATCAGCCCAAGAACCTCCTTTGTAAACTCTTGATTTATCAGAGATAAGAGTAGTTGGCCATCCACTTGATCCATCAGCTAAGTCATTGCCTTCCATATCTTTGTTTTCATACTGGCTTTGATACATTACTTGTTTTGGATCTCTTTTACCAGCATTAACATCATCAATTTTCTTTTTGTTGTTGTAGTAGATTGAAGACTCTAAATCACCATCCAAATAATCGATGTAATCGTCTTTGCGGTAGTTTAAACGATCTTTGTTTTCTTTGATGGTTACATTTCTCCAACGTTGATTACCTTTGGTCTCAGTTACAAATTCCGTTAGACCGTTTCTGAGCGTTAAAATCCAGGTTGTGATATTTGGATCTTGATTATAGTTATTGAATTTACCAGCTAAATAATGGTCATGGTCTAATTTTCCATATTTTGTTCCTGCTCCAAATATCGATCTAACCGAAGCCGTAGATCCACTTGCAGTGTTAGCTGTATCAATAATAGAACCTGTTACCTCTTGATCATAAGCTGTAAATTCTGGGAACTGAGAATTTTGATCAAAGGATGTTCTTATATCTCCGGATGTCAATATTTCTTTCCTTGATTTTGAAACACTTCCAAACAATGCTACTTCCAAATAATGAGAAGCTTTTATTGAATTCCCTTTATTTTGTAAGTAAATAGCTGTATCAAGAATGGCATTAATATCGTCCAATACTGTAAATTGAATACTGTCATTTTCAGTAAATTGATTGAAATTAGAAATATAACTGGCATTGGGTGTATTATACTTATATTTTCTCGGATCTTGTTTTGAATTAACTTGAACTTTGGATGAAGTCGTATTTATAGCAGAGGTTCTAGTATCGAATTCTTTTTCCATACTAACAACATTTCCATTTTTAACTTTAACCTTTAAAAGTGAAGGGTTAGGAACATAAATTTTTACTATAGAATCCGTTATTTTGTATTTTGAACCTAGCACTGCACCACTCGGAAGGGCAGAAAGATCCCATTCTGGGGTTTTACCTTTATTTTTCGTAGCTGACCAAACAATAAGGCTGTCCATCAAAATTATACTATCGTTTGCCTGCGGATCTGGAACAATTTCAAATTTATCTAAAGGACCATATTTAATATTAGAGCTCTTGTAATTACTTGAGTATTTTTGGTTCTTATTATAGTCGGCTTGCCCTTGTATTTTGTTAACCTCCTGTTTTGTTGATGATAAGTATAATATTCTTGCGTATTCATTTACATATTCTTTCATAGCAAGAATGTCATATACATTTTCATTGGCTTTAACCGGCTTGTCATAAAGACCATCTGGAACTTTTAATTGTGTTTTGTAAACATTTCCTCTGAAAGGCATGAATTCAGCGAAGACTTCACTAGACATAGGTCGGTAAACATCCATTACCCATTCAGAGACGTTTCCTGCCATGTGGTATAAACCATAATCGTTTGGCCAAAAGTCATCCACGCGAACAGTAACATCACCACCATCATTGAGGTTACCTGCGATTCCCATCATATCACCTTTTCCACGCATGAAGTTGGCTTGGATAGCACCTGCAAACTGCTGCTCTTCCTGACGAACGTAATGACCATCCCACGGGTAAATTCTTCTTTCGCTTATGTTTTCTGAATTTGGATCTAGATTTCCTTTAAGTCCAAGTGCCGCAAATTCCCATTCCGCTTCAGTCGGTAGTCGGTAGTTTGGTAACATGATACCATCTTCAATTCTAACAGGTCGAGAACCTAGGCGACCGTTGTCAGCATCAGCATATACAGGATCAAAATTTTCAAGTTGGTAAGGGTCTCTCGGTATTTTTCGGCCTTTGTTATCAAGTGGAGCGCCATCAGCTGTTACATTACCTGCTTTTCCTTTTCCTTTACCTCCAGCGCTACTATTATTAACAGTATATCCTCCTTTTGCAGTGTATTTACCTGTTTTAGAGTCTTGTTCAGCAGTTCCAGTTTCCGCCATGTATGTACCATTTAAATAATTTTCAGTACTGAACATATTTTGAGGTGTAGAATTCCAGGAATCATAAGGGTCTTGAGAACCTCCTTTTTTACCTCCGCTTTGAGTTCCTCCTACTTTCGTAGCTCCAATTGCCGCGCCGACATCGCCTCCTTGATCGTATGAAGCATCAGCAAAATGCCATTT
>JBILIY010000143.1:0-4573 GCA_044368815.1 Crocinitomicaceae bacterium | reverse complement strand
GTATTACCAGGAGGATAGTGGCAAATTATGATTTTCTCCTCTGTATTGCCTGTTGAGCCGTTGTTTCCATTACTGCCGCCGCTGTTGTCAGGTAAGACATAATTTACATTGATTATTTTAGTATCAGAACCACAGGCATTTGAAGTCGAAATTACGATTACGTTTGTCCCTTCATTTAACAGCAGGCTCGAAGTAAGAACCCCATTTGTAAAAGAAAATGGTTTCTGAATGCCGTTCAATGTAAATGCAATTGTGTTTTGTGTTGTATTTGTTAAAGTCGCCGCGACATTGAATGCACTTGAATTTACAGTTTGATTTGCGGTGTTAGAATTTAATGTAATAAGCGGTGGAACGCAATTGTCATAAACCACTGTAATTGTTTCGGAATCATTTCCGCAATCGTTGGTTCCAGAGAAAACGATTACGTTATTTCCAGGTTTAAGGATTAAGTTTCCTCGAACTAGATTGGCGTTTCTTGTTGTTGAAGCTGTTATTCCATTAAGAGTTAAGTTGTATGAATTTGCATTTTGCAAGTTTCCTTCAAAGGCCAATGTAGCTTTATTTAAAGTCAAATTTTGAGTTGGAGTTGTAATGGAAACATTTGGTGGTGTGCATGAAACACGATTGACAGTTACTGTCTTGATATCTGTTCCACAAGCGTTTGTAACTTTAATGGTTAAAGTATTTAATCCTTCTGATAAATTTAAATTACCGCTAATGATACCTGCGTTTAAAGTTGCATTGACAGGTTGATTATTCAATGTAACTATTACTTGATTTAACGAATTGATATTGTTCGTATTTGCCACAAAAGAATTTTGAGCTGTATTAACTGTAATCCCAGATGATGGTTGAGCAATTGTTACTGATGGAATTTGGCAATCCTTGTAGTTGACAGAAATCGTTTTTGACGCTGTTCCGCATGTTTTTGTAGCTGAAACTACAAAGGTGTTAACCCCAGGAAGCAATGTAACTGCGCTAAATAATTGACCATTAGTGTAATTAAATCCAATTTCTTGCCCATTTCTACTGACTGTAATCCCATTCGCGTCAGCCATATTTATAATTGCCGCTGTCAATGAGTAAGAATTGTTAGTTGTTTCATTTCCGCTACTCGTTATATTAACAGAAGGAGCAACGCAATTATCATATTCAACGGTTATCGTTTCAACATCTGTTCCACAGTTATTTGTCGCCGAAACAGTTATGGTGTTTATCCCATTTATTAAAGTAAGGGAGGCATCTGATGATTTTGAAGCAACAGTATAGTTAAAGTTACTTACGTCAACGCCATTTAATTTAATTTTCAGGTTATTTTTACTGGTAATATGTTCAATTTGAGTTCTTAATCTTATCATTGGATTAGTAACCTTGCTATTTTGAGTTGGACTTGTAACAGTAATAATAGGAGCATTACAAGTTTGATAATTTACGGTCGTAACTTCTGTGTCAGTGCCACACGAATTATTGAGTCGAATTGTAATTGTATTAATGCCAGAAATTAATGCGACATTAGCCGTTAAGACTCCGTTTATGAAGGTGAAATTTCTAGTGGCAGTTCCGTTTACATCCAAATTGATTTGTTGAATAGAAGAAACCCCTAAAACATTGGCCCTCAAAACAAGATTTTGAGAATTCACAGTTGTACCAGTAGCAGAAGGATTCAAAAATGTAGCAATAGGAGCTACGCAATTGTCATAAGTTACATTGCTTTCGATTGTTGCATTACCGCACGGATTGGAAAGGTCTATTCTAAAATTATTAGATCCAACATTTAGATTAACATTTGCTTGAATAACACCATTTTGAATGTTAAAAGAGAAGTTATTGAGTAGTATTCCATTTGCATAAAATTTAATTGCGGATTTGTTTTGAACTCCGCTAACTATTGCGCCTAGAACATAAGCTTGTGTTTTAACAGTTGACCCTGTCGCATTGGGATTTGTAAATGATCCAGCGGGTAGACTGCAATTATTATAGTTCACCGTGAATGTTTTACTGTCAGTTCCACAACGATTTCTTGCGGTAATTGTGAATGTGTTAACTCCTGGAACTAAGATTACAGTGGCTTTTCCTTGTTTTGTAGAAGTGTTGAAATTGAAGAAAAGCGAAGAGTTGTTTCCATTCAAGACTTGAATTTCATTTTGTGAAATGACATCATTTGCACGAAAATCGATATCAAACTGAGGGTTGGTTACCGTTAAATTCGCTGGTGAAATAATTGCTACTGATGGTGGTGGGCAGCTAGAGAATGAATTCGGATTGGTAACATTATTATTGGATGACGTGCCGTTCAAATTATTTCTACCTCGTAATCTGAACTGTATGTAAAACGATGTGTAATGATAAAGATCATTTTTAGAGCGAGGTAAAGCAGATTGGACCGCATCAAAATTATCCTTTAGTGTAAACGTAGTTTTGTGTTCGAATCCAATCGTTGTGCGTTTTCTTATATGATAACCCAATCCAAAACCAAGGCTAGGCATGAAATTTACGCGGTACTTGGAATAACCGTCAAGAGCTGTTTCGTATGAATTGTCAAAGTTTATGGCACTAATTCCATTTGTTTGATAATTGTATAAAGTTGGACCAACCAAAAAGTCTGATGAATCAGTTAAGTTTCCATAGGTTCGGTTCCAAGTTAATCCTACTCCTCCAAAAATATAAGGATCCCAACCTGTTTTTTGAGTTAATGCATTTAGGTGAATTGCCAATTCCAAGGCTAAACGATGTACATTGGATTTGTAATTGTGATACGTATAACCGAGACCATTTTGGTAGCCGGAAAGTGCATTGTCTTGGGTTAATCCTGTAAGCGCTGTTGAATCCTTGTCTTGTCCATACCAATTACCATTCAAATATCTTCCTCTAATGTCGAAAGAAAAGGGTTTCCCATAATTATAATTATATGATTTACCGATCGTAATTCCCCAGCCGGCACCTGTTTGGTTTGAAACATCAGTCGTTTGCCATGTTCCACCAAGGTTTAATCCCCAAAACCACTTGGAGGCATTATCATAGTCCACTTTTTGAGCGGTTAATGAAAACGAGCAAAGAAATAAAAGAGCAATGTAAAGATTTTTCATAATAAATATTTTTTAGGATTATAGGAATTGCCAATTAAATTCACACTCGTTTGTTTTGAATCTCGATGTGGCTTATTTCAAATCACAAATTTTTATCTTCCTAATATTGTGCCAACAGGCATGTAAAAAAAATAAAAGTAAAGAATTTAATTGTAAATCAATAAAAATAGACATTAATTAATTGATAATTAGTCAGATATGTTTTTGTTAATTTTTTGTTAAACGCGAATTATTTAAAATATTGAATATTTTGGAACCTTAAAATAATTAAGAGGTTGCTACCAGCTAATCGTTCAATCGTAGAGCCTAGAAGTTGTGTTTTATTATCATAAACAATTTGTAGTTCACCTGTGAAAACGGCACCGTTGAAATTTTTCCTTTCAATTACATTTCCAAAATTATCATATTTAAATTGGGATTCTTTAACGGGTTTTTCAGAGTCATTGTAATGAATTGCCCAAGAAGAGAGCAGCCCTCTTTCGTTGTAGAAAAACTTTTTCTTGTATTCTGCTGAAGCCATTCGCAATTTCTGTATTTCTTCCATTTTATATCCATCAACATCCCACGTTTCATATTCGTCCATGTATGGTAAACCGTAGTTATTGTAGGTAACTTTTTTGAATCCGGAATCTATTTTGAAATACTTCATCGTTTCCTTGTTAATGGAAATACTGCTTAAAACTTGACCGTTTTCATCAATAATGTCTCGTTTTTGCTCTATGGATACAACTCTATTTAGACTGTCATATTGATAAATGTAGGCTGTTAATCCTCCACTCTCGGTTTTGCGGTGCGCTATTAAGAGATTCTTGTCGTTGTAAATATAGTAGTTGACACTTGTATCTTTTTTACCTAAATCCGATCTTACTTGAAATGTTGAAACTAGATTTCCGGTTGTATCAAATGTAAATTTGAAGAAATCGGAGGATGGCCGAACTACATCACCATCTTTTTTTCTTGAATATTGTCCTTCAAGGGATTTAATGCGATTTCGTTTAATGAAATCTCTATCAAAGAAAGGCTTATCAGTAAAGGCATCTCCAGACAAATTGTTGATCATCTGTCCGAAGCTTGAATGTAAGTTTAGAATTAAACAAACAATCCAAAAATATCGAAATAGTGCTTGCAATAAATCAATTATTATTCAAATCAGTAAGTATTTTTCTCCAACTCGCTTTATCAGCGATTCGTTTTTCAAGTTCGCTTATTGAAATCCGATCTTGAAGCATCGTATCCCGATCACGAATTGTTACTGTATTATCTTCTAGCGTTTGGTGATCAACCGTTATGCAAATAGGTGTTCCAATAGCATCCTGTCTTCTATATCTTCGTCCTATTGCGTCTTTTTCATCATATTGCACATTGTATTCAAATTGCAAAGCCTTTTGAATTTCTCTTGCTTTTTCAGGAAGACCATCCTTTTTAATCAAAGGCAAAATGGCCGCTTTGTATGGAGCAAGAACAGGTGGAATATTCAAAACAATCCG
>JBILIY010000002.1:0-15050 GCA_044368815.1 Crocinitomicaceae bacterium | reverse complement strand
CCCGAAGTATTGATTTTAGATGAACCGACAACTGGATTGGACCCAAACCAGTTAGTTGAAATCCGCGACCTCATCAAACGAATCGGCAAGCAAAAAACGGTTATGCTTTCTACCCACATCATGCAAGAAGTGGAAGCGATTTGCGATCGAATCGTAATCATTTCCAAAGGTCAAATCGTTGCCGATGATAAAGCGGGTAACCTGCAAAAAGAGGATGCGCACCAAACGGTTTATGTGGAATTCGATAAAAAACTTTCCAAATCACAACTGACAAAAATTCCGCACGTTCGAAAAATAGAACAAGTGAAAGAAGGTTGGTTGCTTGAAACAATTGATGAGGTTGATTTAAGGCTTCAAATTGCCCAATACGCTCAAAAGGAAAACTGGCTCGTTCTAACTCTGAAAATCGAACAAAAAACACTCGAAGAAGTCTTCAAAGAATTAACAAAATAAGATGCCTACAAATTTTATCGAAGAATTGAAATGGAGGGGAATGATTCACGATATCATGCCTGGAACGGAAGAGGCTTTATTAAAGCAATCGTCTAGCGGCTACATTGGTTTTGACCCCACAGCGGATTCATTGCACATTGGAAGTTTGGTTCAAATCATGACTTTGGTTCATTTCCAGCGAGCAGGACACAAACCCGTTGCATTAGTTGGTGGCGCGACAGGAATGGTTGGAGATCCTTCAGGAAAATCACAAGAACGGAACTTGTTAGACTCCGAAACATTGAATCACAATGTTGCATGTGTCAAAGCGCAATTGGAGAAATTTCTCGATTTTGAAGGCGAAAATGCCGCTGAAATGGTCAATAATTTCGATTGGTTCCAAAACATGTCCTTCTTGGATTTCATCCGTGATGTAGGGAAACATATTTCCGTAAACTACATGATGGCAAAGGATTCTGTGAAATCACGGCTTGAAACAGGGATGTCATTTACCGAATTTTCATATCAATTGGTGCAGGGATATGATTTCTATTACTTGAATCAACATAAAAATTGCATTGTTCAATTGGGAGGTTCCGACCAATGGGGAAATATCGTTACCGGAACAGAATTGATTCGAAGAAAAGGTGGCGGAGAAGCTTATGCTGTTACAACACCTTTGATCAAAAAAGCAGACGGGACCAAATTCGGGAAAACCGAAGGGGGAAATGTTTGGCTGGATGCCAATAAGACTTCTCCTTATCAATTCTATCAATATTGGCTAAACGCAGCCGATGAAGATGCCGGAAATTTCATTCGCATTTTCACCTTGAAAACCAAAAGTGAAATTGAAGAACTTGAACGGCAACATGCTGAGGCGCCTCATTTACGAGCACTTCAAAAAGCATTAGCTGAAGATATCACAACGCGTGTGCACGGAAAAGAAGCATTGGAGGCAGCAATTGCGGCAAGCAATATCTTATTTGGAAAATCAACTTCGGCCGATTTAAAAAGACTAAGCGAACAGGACTTCTTTCAAATTTTTGATGGTGTTCCAAGGTTTAATATTTCAAGGTCTGAAATCTCTTCCGGACTGGGAATTGTTGATGCGCTTTCAGGGAAAACGGGTTTTTTACCTTCTAACAGCGAGGCGCGCAGAGAACTGAAAGCGAATGCCATTTCTGTTAATAAGGAAAAAGTGGAGGAGCAATTTGTTTTAAGTGAAGAACATTTAATCAATAACAGATACGTTTTACTTGGGAAAGGCAAGAAAAACAATTACATTTTGTTTGTTAAAGATTAAAGAGATATGTTATTTATAAACTTTCAGTGTTCTGAAAAAAAATTAATATTTTTGACAGTATTATTAAATAAACAAGCTATGAAAACACTTCTTTTTGTTACCATTATTTTTTCAAGTATAACGGCATTTGGGCAAAACAGGTATGATTATTACAACTCAGATATAAAAAAACAAAAGGGTATAATGAAAGTCACTAAAAATGGTGAGACATTAACAGGTGTCGTCTTTGGAAAATACAAAAATGACCAATTAGAATTTGAAGAAGCGTATGTAAATGGAATTAAAAATGGCATTGACAGATGTTGGTTCAAGAATGGTAAATTAATGTGGGAGGGTAACTACAAAGATGGAAAACTTGATGGTGTTTGGAAGGACTGGGATAAACAAGGAAACTTGATTAGAGAGACCACTTATAAAGATGGTAAAAGAACGAATTAAAAAACCCAATAAATATTTCTTTAAAGCCAATCAAATGATTGGCTTTTTCATTTCTGTAAATTTATGAAAGTTGTGTGGGAGCTCAACTTTTTTTATTCCACCAAGTTGAATTTTTTTAAAAACGAAATGAAAAATACATTAATCTCCCACGACCCCTGCGCATTGAAAGATTAAACTGGGAACCCACAAGACGAAATTGCGTCAAAATTTCTGGCTTGTCGGCAGCCGCCGGCTGTTTGAGGCGGGGGTGCGACAACGAGTTTCGGGAATTTTAGCAACAAGGAAAATGTGGATAATTGAATCTTTCGAATGCTAGCCCCCATAGTTATCGGGGTTTTTCTTTCTTTTTTGGAACAATGCCAAAAAGAAAACCCATAATTAATTTTGAAGAACTTTCTTCGACATGATATAGTGAACTTGAAGAACTTTTGTGTCAGGATCAGTAAAATTATACGTGTTAACAAGTGACCATCCTTCTTTACTCATGAAGTTTAGCGCATCTACTATGGACTTAAAAACAACTGTGTTACCCTCAGAATCCATAAATCTATTGTTGTCCTTCTGAGATTCCCCAAAGTCAACGTAAATTGATACTCTTTCTGAAAAAGTTAAAAAAAAATGTCGGCTTTCGATATCACAATAAATAGTAGTTTCTTTTTGATTTCGATAATTTATTTCATTAGCATTAATGATCTGGGCATTCGAAACAAATGAAATACCGCATAATATTAGTATTAAGAATAAATTTCTCATGATGGTTTTTTTTTAAATATACGAATTTAATTTGCAGTAATAAATTATATGAATTGTGTTTATAGCTGCTTCCTTGGTAAGTTGCCGAATGAAAAATAATCATCAATTACCTTACTACCAATACCTTGCCGACTTTCTTTCCTTTTGCTTCATTTTGAGCGGTCCAGATGAAGTAGACTCCGCTAGCCGCCGGTTTTCCTTCAAGTGTGTTGCCATCCCAGGTAGCCGTTCCACCATTTGAAGTAGTTTTATAGATTAAATTCCCTGCCACATCCGTTACCTTTACATCTGAATCATAGCGAATTCCCTGAATCGTAATAGGGCCTAAATATCCCGGTCTTACAGGATTTGGAAATACTTTGGTAGTTGCATAATCCGGGTCTTCATACGTAGCATCGGTTCGATAAGAAACCAATCCTTTATCGGTCACAATAAACAACTCGCCAGTGGTTTGATCAAGTTTTAAATCGTAAACGATATCCGAAATTAAAGGTGAGTTCTCAGTTGTATGTTGCTCGATTATTTCGGAACCATCAGCGGATAAAAGCAATATTCCTGCATTTGCCGTGGCCATCCATTTGCGATTTCCTCCATCTACTTCAATATCTGTGATGTGTGTCGAACCCAAGACATATTCAACATTTCCTTCAAACTGAACCTTCACACGCTGAGCATCATATTCTCCTTGATTGGCATCAAAAGCCGAGCTCCCGCCGTATAAAATAGCGAATCCCGCATCCGTTCCTATCCAAATCTCCCCTTCAAAATCTGCTGCAATGGCAGTTACGTTATCCGATGGTAAATTACCGTAATTTTCACCGGATCTCAATTGAATACGTTTATCGTCGCTCGTGTTCGATATCGTCGCGTTGGTATTGTAGCCAAATAAACCAGCATTGTCGGTGGCACTCCAAATATTACCATCAAAATCGACAATCATTTTTTTGGTATACTTATTTTTCGCGTTTGTTCCCAAATCAAAATTGTACCAAAGACCATCGCTTGTTTTCACATTTAACGGTCGATCCGTGTAACCATTCAAACACCATAAATTTCCTTTATCATCGTAACAAACATCTGAAACTAAGTAAGCACCACTTCCTGACGCACTAATTTGCAAGGTTGAATTGGTGTCTGCAAACACATTTCCTTCGCTATTCGTAAAGATGGTCACTGGAACTTCAGACGGAGTGCAAACGGCGTACTCGTTGATGTTCTTCGGATTGATGGAAACATCCAAAATATCCCAGATATTCTTTCCTTGCCAACATGACTCTTCATAAATATCTGTAAAAGACCATTTTTCATTTTCAAAGAAATGAATACCATTTTTGGAATATGCTGGAAATTTACCATCAAGATATCCAGAGGCTATCGCTGTTTTTCCTTCTTGCGAGTCAATCGAATAGACAAAGGTATTTTTAGTACCTTCAATTGGAAAGAGATCGAATGAAAAATAGTCTGCTGGAAACCAAACTAACCCTAGTTTTTTATCAGCAACCCAAATTCCGGAGCTATTTTTTGATGAATTACTCACTAAAAATTCTTGGTTGAAGGTTCCTGTTGCGTATAGACTTGTTTGGGTAAAATTTAAATCATAGAGCGCATAACCACCTTGGATATTTATTACAAAGGAATTTTCGTCTAGGGATTTAATCGAGTTAATTTTAGCGGACCATGCGAAGTTAGAAACAACTTGATTTCCTGAGGAGAAAATTCGGTATACCGTATCAGCATTTGAGCTTGGACTTTTGTAAAGAACGACTGGTTGCGAATTGAAAACCTCAATATCCTTGTAGCTTCCGACTGATAATGAAGTTAACCTTGTATCAGTGCTCCATTGGGATTGATCTGCCAATGCGGGATTTGTGACGATTCCGTAAAGCAGTTTAGTTGGCGTCAAAGCAAATAACGTGTCACCAATAAAACACACGTCTGAAATTGACTCCAACGAATTTGTTGGGTAATAGGTGTCTTTGATTTCATTTTTTGCCGGATCTAATTTCAAAATAGCAAAATCACAAGCCACATAGATGAAGCTTCCGTTTTTCTCGAATCGGTTGATACGTTTTGAATTCGAAATCTGAGCCAGCTTTAACGCAGGAATATTATAAACGATGTCGTTTTTTAATTTATCAATATTTCCATTGGCGTAACCGATATACAAAGCATCATCCGTTTCATCCAAATAGAGACAAGTAATTTCAATGTCTGATAATCGATTGAGGGCATTGTAAAGTGAATGACTTTTATCAGCTAGTTCTAATACCGAAAGTCCATTTTTGTATGCAGTGAATACTTGTTTTTCTGATGCAACAACATCAATTGCTTCGCTTGTTGACGAATGAAATCGCCATTCACCCGTTCCAATTTGGGAAAAAGCCAAGGCATTCAAAATTAGAGCAACAAGACAAAGTATTAATTTCATTTTTTCAACTGTTCAGTTATTTTCAAACGTTCAAATGTAAGATTTGTTGTTCAAACTTAAAACAGTATTTGTAGCCAAAAAGTAGTTGAGAAATCTAAAGATAAAATCACGCACTAATAAGTTTTATGTAAGTTTGAGTACTTTTGAGGTATAACGAAATGGGAATTCAAGACCTACTTAAATTGAAACCAAGAAATAAACATTGGATTTTTATTCCGTTAATTGTTTTTGTCTATTGGCAAGTTGCGTTTTGTACGGCAGCATTGAAATGGGATTTACTCGATGTCGTTTTTCCTTTTCGCTATCATTTTTCCTCCTCAATTTTAAGTGGAAATTTCCCTTTGTGGAATCCTTACATTCAAACAGGAGTTCCGTTTTATGCCGATTTGCAAGCACCAACCTATTATCCTGAACTACTTGCAGTTAGTTCCCTCGGAGGATATACGATTTATTGGATGCACTTTTTAACGATTGCCTACCTGGTTGTCGCATTCTTTGGTGTCCTTCGGATCATTCGGTTTTTTCAACATTCCGACTGGGTTGCATCGATGTGTGCGTTTATTTATGTTTGCTCAGGATTTTTTGTAGGTCACGGTCAACATTTTTTTCTGTTGGTCGGTTCGGCTTGGTTACCCTGGGTGATATGGTCCTATTTAACGTTTACTAAAGAACGAAATCAGCGCACTGCCATTACATTTATTTTAACCACGTTTTTAATGCTTACCGGCAGTTACCAAGCTTTGAGTATTTGTTTGTTTTATCTGCTGTTAATTTTCTTTTTTGTTAAAGCTTATCACATTCTGAAGCAATCCAGAAAGGAACTGCCTTCATTTTTATTTTGGCATGCGGGTATTGGTCTTAGTTTAATCTTAATGTTGAGCCCAATGCTTTTGGCTATCCTTCAGGTTAGCCCACAGGTAGATAGGTTATCCAATGGCGTGACTTGGGAAAAAGCAGCTTCCTATGGACAAAGTTTTAAAAGTTTACTCAGTTTTTTCGCTCCGCTGTCGGTTGCCAAAACCAATGAGTTTTTCGGAAATATTGATTCATCCATGCTAAATCATTTTATTGGAGTAACCAGTCTATTTTTTGCCTTTTTTGGGTGGAATTCGAAGAGATCTGGCTACGAATGGATTTTGTTGTTTTTTGGCTTGATAATAGGCGCTATGTCGTTTTCCGATTTACCGATACGGAGATTGATGTTTGAGTACGTTCCTATGATGAATTTATTTTTACAGGCACCTTACGTTCGCATTTTTCTAATTTTAGGAATCGTCGTTTTCATTGCTGGAGGTCTCAAAAAGTGGAGAGAAGAATCATATCATTGGAAGCAAGCTTGGTTTCCTTTCGTTTCTCTGATAACGATAAGCACTTTTTTAGCATTCCGCTGGGGAAGCTTCGATTTGAGCAATTTCTTTCGCGATTGGTTAAATCCAACCGATTTTTTGGATGGATGGGCGAAGTTCGAGTTTACTAAGTTATTGGCGTTCCAATGGATTTTAAATTGCTTGTTTTTATTAACGCTGTTGTTCATCGTGCTATTTTCAAAAAAAATGAAGCGCCCACATTTATGGGTTTCTTCTCTCCTATTCCTTGAGTTGTTTCTGGCTTCCCAATGGAATCAATCAGAGACGTATGTCGACAGAAATTTCAAACCTGCTTTTTTACAGAAAAGTATGGAATTGACACCGAAAGGATTTCCCATACCTCATTTGACACCGATAGGATATAATGATGAACAACACGCCTTCATTGCTCCTTTTTGGCGGAACACCCACATTTTTCAAAAGGAAATTTCATTCAACGCTTTTTCGTCTTTTGAATTGAATAATTTCAGCTATTTGGATGATAAAAATGCCAACTTAAAAAGCTGGGTTTTAAGGCAACCTGTAGTTTATTTAAGCGGTCAAGCGCTGCCTCTTTCTTCCTTTGAAAAAGCATTTAAAAAAGATAATCTAAATCCCTCATGTGTATTCGTTGAATCTGACGAGTTTACGAATCTGAAGAAAATAAAATTGATTTCCGACAGCCAAGATCAACTGAAAATTACAGCATTTTCTCCAAATGAGATTAGAATAAAAACGCGGACGAAGAATAAGCAATTACTTGTTTTACAGCAATCGTTTCAACCCGAATGGAATGCACTAATTGACGGAAAAAAAGTTGACATTTTTCGTGTAAACAAGAATTATCAAGCAGTGATTTTACTTGCAGGAATGCATTCAATTGAATTCAAATTCAAAAAGGATAGCATTGTGATTCTTTATTTCATTTCACAATTGATTTTTTGGTTGCTACTGGTTTATCTTATTTATTTGAATCTTAGCGATGAACAGAAATCAAAACGGATATTTAAGTTGATTTTCATACTTCCACCTGTGTTAATTGGTTATTGGGCATTAACGATTTACAACGGAAATCTCAATTCATTAAACACAAATCAGCAGCTTTTATTGGATTGGAAAAAAAGACCCATTTGTAAACGCTTCGACTTAACAAAAACAATCAAAATCACGAACAAAGTCGAGTACTTCAATCTAGGAAATTGGAATTTCAATGAGCTTAAAAACACTTCAGCACTTAGAATTCAAGTAGATTGTAAGATGGATTCCATTCAACCGACATTGCTCGTTTATGAAGTAATTAGAAATGGAAAATCCGTGAAATGGGAAGCGATGAAATTCGAACGGCAATTGGAAGAGAAGAATGATTTTAACCACCTTTTATTTATGAGAAACTTGTCGGATTTGAAAAAAAATGATGAGGTAATTCTCTATGTTTGGAACACATCCAAATCTTTCATTCAGCTGAAAAATGTAAAAATTGAATTTTTGAAATAGAAGCTTTTAGTTGCGCTTTTTCAAAATCAAAAGAGCTTCATTTTTATCAGCGATTACCCATTCACCACTTGCTAAAAAGTCATCGATCGCCTTTTGATATGTTTCGTCTGTTAACGGATACTTATTGATCTCAGCCGGAATCAAAGCAATGTAATTAGCGTCACCAATAAAAGGATAGTGGTAAATATAATCTCGAAATGCCAAATGGGGACAAAGTGGTGATTGAGCGCTAACTTTTGCATTTTGAGGTATTTTAGATAATATGCGGTGTGCTTCTCCAACGTTAAAGTCTCGGGCCCAATGTGATTTCTTGTAGAATTGGCTATTCTCTCGGTTGTAATATTCAGAGGTTCGATGGTCCAAAAAACTGATATTGGAAATCAACGTAATTGCCATTCCCAAAGATGCAATTGGTAGTTGCCATTTCTTGATTTTAACTAAAACAGTATAAAACGCGATGACTAAAATTGGCGCAAATTCAATCGAATAATGAACGCTAATTCCCCATCGCATCGGGATGTCGTTAAAGACTTTTTGAGCGATGATTGGAATGAGCATAATTAAATATTCCGGAGCAAGAAAAAGCGCCAACCCTCCAGCAAGCAGAATCGCTATATACGTTTCTGTCTTAATCCAATCGTAAGCAGGGTCTCCTGAATGATTAACAAAAAGCAATTCCAATGCTTTCAATGGATGTTTGATGATGTTGATTATTACTTCTCCAAAATTGGATCCAAGCGCATTGAATGAATTGTGTAAATAATCCCTTCCCGGTGTAGCAAGAGCAGGAATGACTACTTTGATGATTAAAACAAAATAGAACAAGGCAAATAATGCAAATCCAAGACTTACGAGCGTCATTTTTCTATTTTTTTGAAACGCGTATTTCCAAACTAAACCAAATCCGATAAAAACAGCCCACAGAGCCATGTTTTCTTTAGCAATAAGAATTAGAACAAAAAACAAAATGCTTCGTTTCCATTTTTTCTGATCGAAGTAGTACAAAAACCAAGGAACAAACATTGTTGCTACAACATTGTCGTGGTAATCAAAACTTAACGCCGAATAAATACCCCATATTGTAAAAAAATGAATCAGTGCGATGCGTGATAGGTTCTCGTTATTTGTTAACCGGCTCACGTACTTGTATATCCCTAGGCCTCCGAAGAGAATCGCTGCAATTTGAAAAATGAGCATGGTCCAAGTTCCAAAAATCCAATAGAATAGGGAAACGAGAAGCGGGTAAAGCGAGAAATGATCGGACAATACATTCGTGAATGAGGGCTGCATGATCATACAGTCATTCCAACGAAAATGAGCATAATCGAAAATGGCGTTGTGATTAATTCCCAAGTCCCAACCATAAGTTCTAAAATTGTAATGATTGACAAGAGAAATCGAGGAAAAAATAAGCCCAAAAAACAAGAAAATACTAACTAATGTATAATTTGAAATTCTGAGCGTTTTCATTTTAATTTTTTTCTTCAATGATGTAATGTGGACGATTCTTACTTTCGGAGAACAATTTACCTAAATAAATGCCTACAATTCCCAACATAATAAGTTGAATTCCACCAATGAAAAGAATGGACGCGATTAATGATGTCCAACCGGTAACGGCCATATTCGTAAAGATCGAAATGTAAATGGCGTAAATCCCGTAAATGAAAGAGCACAGAGCTAAAAATGCACCCAAATAAATGGAGAAATAAAGAGGCTTGGCACTTGATGAGGTGATTCCCGTTAAAGCGAAACGCACCATTTTTGAAAAGGTGTATTTGGTATTACCTGAAAATCGTTCATTGGGGACATATTCCACGCCGATTTGTTTGAATCCGAGACCGGGAATTATCCCGCGATAAAACAGATTATTTTCTTTGAAATTTTTCAAGGCCTCGACAACCGAGCGATCTAAAAGTCGGAAATCAGCGGTACCTTCCTCCAATTTAGTTTCAGAAAGGTAATTAACCAATCGGTAAAACATTTTTGAGCTAAGTCTCTTAAAAAAAGACAAATCGTTGGTGTCTTTTCGTTTTGTGTAAACGACTTTGTAACCCGCTTTCCAATGTTCGATTAGCGTTGGGATTAACTCAGGCGGATGCTGTAAATCGGCGTCTAAACTAATTATAGCATCACCTTTTGCATGGTCAAGTCCGGCGCGCAACGCATTTTGATGACCGAAATTTCTACTAAAATGAATGAATTTAACGGAAGCGTCTTTTTCTGCTAATTCTTTAATTTTTAATAGTGAATCATCCATACTACCATCGTTTACAAATAAAATTTCATGCGTTGAAATCTCACTGGATTTTAGAATCGATGAAAGTTTTTCATACAACACAAACACATTTCCTTCTTCATTGAAACAGGGAATGATAATGGTTAACTCAGGTTTTGTCATCAATACGATTTGATAAACGAAATTACAGCTTTTATTGGAATTGTTATTTTTTCGAAATAGATGACATCGAATTAAAATTAAAACGAGGGGGTCTAGTTTAATTTCATAAATCGGATAGATTAAACAAAAATTTAGCACTAACTTTGCGGCTCATTTTTTCGCTATATGAGTCAATTAAAAACCATTCATTCCGCCTTAATTTCAGTATATTACAAGGATGGTTTGGAAGATTTAGTTCGTGAACTAAACAACAACGACGTAACCATTTATTCAACTGGAGGAACACAAGCTTTTATTGAAGGTTTTGGAATTCCCGTAACACCTGTTGAAACGTTGACGAGTTTTCCAGAAATCCTTGGCGGTCGTGTAAAAACGTTGCACCCAAAGATTTTTGGTGGAATTTTAAACAGACGAAATTTAGCCGAAGATCAAGAGGCGCTTGCTACGCACGACATTCCTCAAATAGATTTGGTGATTGTAGACCTTTACCCATTTGAGGAAACGGTCGCTTCAGGTGCAAATCATGAGGCAATTATTGAAAAAATTGACATTGGCGGAATTTCGTTAATTCGCGCTGCTGCAAAAAACTTTCAAGATGTAGTAATTATTCCATCAGTAAATCAATATGAAAAATTACTAGGAATACTAAAGTCGCAGCATGGGGGAACAACTTTAGAACAACGAATGGAATTTGCAGGTGAAGCTTTTCACGTTTCTTCGCATTACGATACGATGATTCACAATTACTTTTTAAATGGGGAAACTCCTTACTTTAAAACGAGTATTTCTGAAAGTGAATCATTGCGTTATGGGGAAAACCCACATCAAAAAGGTTTTTTTTATGGGGATTTGAATGCTATTTTTGATAAACTTCACGGTAAAGAACTTTCGTATAACAATTTGCTGGATGTTGATGCTGCCGTTAATTTGATGCAAGAATTTACAACGGATGGACCAACATTTGCCATCTTAAAACATAACAATGCTTGCGGTATTTCAACTCGAGAAACAATTAAGGAAGCATATGAAGCCGCACTTTCTGCAGATCCTGTGAGTGCTTTTGGCGGAATTTTAATTTCAAATGCGTTTATTGATTTGCCAACGGCTAACCTAATCAACGATTTGTTTTGTGAAGTATTGATTGCCCCGGGCTATGATTCAGATGGTCTTGAACTATTAAAATCGAAGAAAAACCGAATTATACTAGTTCAAAAAGAGACGATTTTGCCCGAGAAACAATTCAGAACGATTTTGAATGGCGTTTTGGTACAAGACAAAGATTCAAAAATTGAAGTGAAATCTGATTTGGAAGTAAAAACGAATTTTGCTCCCAACGATCAAGAAATTGAAGATTTGATTTTCGCGAATAAAATCGCTAAACATACCAAATCAAACACGATTGTTTTAGCTAAAAATGGCCAACTTTTGGCGAGTGGAACTGGACAAACATCTCGCGTTGATGCGTTGAGACAAGCCATCCACAAGGCGAAATCATTTAATTTTGATTTGAAAGGAGCTGCAATGGCCAGCGATGCTTTTTTTCCATTCCCAGATTGCGTTGAAATAGCGCACAACGAGGGAATCGATGCTGTAATTCAGCCAGGAGGCTCAGTAAAAGATCAATTATCAATAGATTATTGCAATGAACATAAAATGAAGATGGTTTTTACCGGAATTCGTCATTTTAAACATTAACTTCGTATATTTACGAATAATTGCTACAAATCCTCAGTTTTTGTTGATTTTTGAGCAGTTTTTAAAAAGTGGGAACTCGTAATGGGATTGTTTAGTTTTTTAACACAGGAAATCGCAATTGACCTTGGAACGGCCAACACACTTATTATTTGGAATGATAAAGTGGTGGTAGATGAGCCGTCAATCGTTGCAAAAGATATTCAAAGCGGAAAGATTGTAGCCATCGGAAAGAAGGCACAGCAAATGCATGGAAAAACACATAAATTAATTGAAACTGTTCGACCATTGAAGGATGGTGTAATTGCTGACTTCCAAAGTGCAGAGCAAATGATTCGTGGGATGATCAAAATGATTAACCCTGGAAGAAGTTTATTCAACCCTACACTTCGAATGGTAATTTGTATCCCATCTGGGATCACGGAAGTTGAAAAACGTGCCGTTCGTGACTCTGCTGAACATGCGGGAGCTAAAGAAGTATATTTGATTCACGAGCCAATGGCAGCAGCAATTGGAATCGGAATTGACGTAGAAGAACCGATGGGGAATATGATCATCGATATCGGTGGTGGAACCTCTGAAATTGCTGTAATCGCTTTGGGTGGAATTGTGTGTGATAAGTCAATTCGAATTGCAGGTGACGATTTCACAAATGACATTGAAGAATACATGCGTCGTCAACACAACATTCTTGTTGGTGAACGCACCGCAGAACAAATTAAAATTGAAGTTGGAGCGGCTTTACCCGAGTTGGATGAGCCACCTGCAGATTTCGCAGTACGTGGCCGCGACTTGATGACGGGGATTCCAAAAGAAATTATGGTTTCTTATGTGGAAGTTGCCCATGCGCTTGACAAAACAATTTCTAAAATTGAAGAAGCGATTTTAAGTGCATTGGAGATGACCCCACCAGAACTTTCAGCAGATATCTACAAAACTGGAATCTATCTAGCCGGTGGTGGTTCGATGTTGAGAGGATTGGATAAACGAATTTCAGCGAAAACCAAACTACCAGTTCACATTGCTGAAGATCCTCTTCGTGCTGTGGCTAGAGGAACAAGTATCGCTTTGAAAAATATTGATAAATATCAATTCTTGATTCGTGACTAACATTTTGAGTGTTTGATTGTTATTCATTACATGAAAGCACTTTTATTCGTTTCCTGCTTATTTCTTTTTCCGCTTTCAAAAAGCAAACTTACAGTTGAGGTAAAATCAATTCCTAACGAAAAGGGTACGATTTTCATTGGAATATTTCGCCCAAAAGATGAGTTCCCTGTTTTTGGAAAACAATACATTGGAAAAATCATTCCTGTTTCAGGAAAAAAGATGACTTATACTTTTAACGAACTTGCTGATGGACAATATGCTTTGGCTGTTTTCCATGACGAAAATAAAAATGGTAAGTTGGATAAAAATTATCTAGGTATTCCAACAGAGGCTTATGGTTTTTCAAATAATGCCCGAAGAACATTCAGCGCTCCAAGTTTTGAAGAAGCCGAAATAAACTTAAAGTCGGATTTATCCATTTCGATTACGTTGAAATAAAAACGTTTGCAACTCGCCACTAATCCGTTCTCAATTAACATAAAGCTTCTAATTTCGAATTGCCAATTTTCGGTTCACAATTAAATTGTTTGAAACTCGCAATTAACCCGTTCGCAATTCAACAATCTGCCAATCAGCTCCGCCAAAGGCAGCAGCGAAGCTAATCTAAAATTTGCCAATTTAAAATCTGCAATCTGCCAATCTGCAATATACAATCAGCCAATCTGCAATCTGCAATATACAATCAGCCAATAAGCAATCCAATTTACACAACCAATTCCAAGTCAATCTGGCGCTTACGTAAACTTACTTCTGAAATGCGCACTTGAACTCGGTCGCCAAAATTATATTCACGCTTTGTCTTTGAACCAATAATACGAAACTTTTCCTGATCAAAATAAAATCGATCACCAGGTATTTCCATCATAGGAACCATTCCTTCGCAGTGATTTTCATCCATGCGCACAAACATTCCGTGATCAGCGATACCGGAGATAGTTCCATTGAATACTTCCCCAATGTGTTCACTGACAAATAAAGTCATGAAATACTTAGTCGACTCACGTTCGGCCTCTGCTGCTTTTCGTTCATTTCGTGATATGCGCTTGCAGATATCATTCAATTCGTTACCGTAGCGATGTTTTTTCGTGGTTAACTCTTCCTGCAAAATGCGGTGAACAACTAAATCGGCATACCGGCGAATGGGAGAAGTAAAATGAGAGTAATGATGAAAAGCTAATCCATAATGACCAATGTTTTCAGTTTCGTAACTCGCTTTTGCCATCGATCGAATGGCCATAGATTGAATTAAGGAAAATTCATTTTCTTCTTTCAATTCTTGAAATAGAGCGTTCAGTTTTTCTGCGATTTTTGATGGGTCGTGCAAATCTATTTTGTGACCAAATTTTTCAATGAAAACAGCAAAAACTTCCATCTTAGCTGGATCGGGGGCATCGTGAACTCGGTATATCATTGGGAAAGGATCGCGGCCTTTTTCTGTTTTTGAGAGAAAAGTCGCCACGTAACGATTTGCCAACAGCATAAATTCTTCAATGAGTTTGTGAGCGTCTTTGGATGTTTTAATTACGACTTCATTCGGGAGGCCTTTTTCATTTAATTTGAATCTCATTTCTTCCGATTCTATATTCAACGCCCCCTTTTTAAGTCTGTTTTTTCGCAATATTTTAGCGATTTTATCTAATTTTCTTAATTCTT
>JBILIY010000142.1:0-4583 GCA_044368815.1 Crocinitomicaceae bacterium | reverse complement strand
GGACTTATTCCGTTTCACGTTTTAGAGCCATTCATATTAAATCCATTTCAGGAACATATTATTCAAGGCAGCCGATTGCATTCAAAGGAAACAACTTTTCATTTCACGATTCAATCGCAATTCAAGAATAATTTTCATGCGGTTGTTGAGCAATTGCAGGGACTTATGGGGAACCGTTTCGACGTATCGTATTCCGAGCAAAATAAAGAAACAGATTCGTTTGCTTTTGAAGAGGATGGTTCACTTGCGACAAATAAAGATGGTTCCGTTTTACGTCGTCCTTCTGGACACGGAGCGCTGATTGAAAATCTTCAAGCTATTAATAATGAATTGGTTTTTATCAAGAACATTGATAACGTTCAGCATTTTTCAATATCTGATAAATCGCAACAAATTTGGAATGCGCTCGGAGGTTTGATAATAACTATTAAAAACGAACTTTCGAAAATAAGTATAGAACCAAATTTGGATAAATTAATTGAATTCAATCAAAAATTTGATCTTTTTTCTGAGTCTGAAATGAAGACGATTCGATCGAATCAAGATATTCTAAAGCTAATAAACAGACCGATTCGAGTTTGCGGAATGGTGCGAAATGAAGGTCAACCCGGCGGAGGACCATTCTTGGTAGAAGACAATGGTGTAATTCGCAAACAAATAGTAGAAAAAGCACAAATTTCATCGTCAGTTGATCAAATGAATCAAATGGTGAAAAGCACGCACTTCAATCCGGTCATGATGGTGTTGAGCTACCAAAAAGCCAATGGAAAAAATTTCAATCTCATTGATTTCGCGGATAACTCCAAGTTTTTTATTGTTCAGAAAAAGCAACAGGGAAAGAATATTCGTTTTATGGAATTACCAGGTTTGTGGAACGGAGCAATGGCTAATTGGATAACGGTTTTTGTTGAAATTCCTAATGAAACATTTAGTCCAGTAAAAACTGTTTTAGATCTTTTAAATCCATCCCATGCCTTATCGGAATGATTTTTGAAAGGAATGCCGAATGCGATTTCTTACCGTTTTCATTTTTATTGGTAGTTCCTTTTTCTCTCAATCCAACAACGATTTCAAATTTGGATTACAAGCGGGAATTGTGCTAGATTTTGGCTCCCATGAAAATGAAATTGGAATTGAAGTCAATACCTACGGACTTTATAAATTTACTCAACTAAATGCAGGAACGCGATTTTCATTTCTATTGAATTCGCTTGGTACCAGAAGTAACTTTTTGGAAAATCGAACGAATGTCGGTCTGCTGCTACTTGGTGGTAAACGACAAGCACTTAACGATAATTATTTTGCAGGGTTGATTCATAACTCTAACTACAACAACGCACT
Source organism: Crocinitomicaceae bacterium (assembly GCA_044368815.1). Taxonomy (GTDB): domain Bacteria; phylum Bacteroidota; class Bacteroidia; order Flavobacteriales_D; family Crocinitomicaceae; genus UBA952. The sequence continues at coordinate 3,242 of JBILIY010000142.1, read as the reverse complement.
TGGATACAATTATATATGGTATTTTGATAATGTGGGAACATCCCAACGTTCTGGAGCTTTTGGTTTTACTTTGAAAAAAACGAGTGTTTTCTTTGAGAACGATGTATTTGGTGGACAAGCCAAAGATCGTTTTCGAACGGGTCATTTGCAGTTTTCATATCGAACAGGTTTGGTTAGATATTCTCTCGGGATTAACATGTGGACAGGAGAAACAAGCGGTTCTCCTCGTTTGAAACCAATAGAAAACTGTCCAAATGGATTTAAAAATCTCAACAATTTACCGTTCGGCAAGACGAGCCACGGTGTTTTTTATTTTGGAGCACAATACCAATTACCAATGTTTCAAACTATTCATTGGAGATTAGGAATGGATAGCGAAGAAATTCGACATCTCTTTCAAAATCGTTTGACGCACGATTTGATGTTTCTACCTAAGTCTTTTCCAAGAAATACGCCTCATTATCCCAGGCTAGACGAAAATGGAAATCCAACATTTATCAAAAACAATCGAAGAAGTGATCTCTATTTCGTTCAAATCGGCACAAACGGTAATTGGTCGGAATGATGAAATTAAATTTGTTAAAGTCACTTTTGATCTTCGTTTGTTATGTAAATTTGTAAGTCAATCAAACAAATCATGAACGTACCTGTAACAGTTTACACCGAAATGACACCCAATCCTACAACAATGAAATTTGTTGCAAATAAATATTTACTTGCCACGGGTGATTCAGTAGAATTTTCAAATAAAAACGAAACGAAAGGTTTTTCTCCTTTAGCAGATGAGCTTTTTAATTTTCCATTTGTAAAGAATGTCTTTATTGCGGCGAATTTCATAACTATTACGAAAACGGATAACGTTCCATGGGATTTTATCACAATGGAATTACGTGAATTCATTAAAGGATGGATTGCGAATGGAGGGGAGATTCTTATTCAAATGCCCACGCAAAAGCAACAGGTAGTTGAAAATGTTGAAGGTAAACCATTGAAGGATTTCAATCCAACTGAATATGATGATCCCATTCGTGCGCTTCTAGATGAGTATGTGCGTCCAGCAGTTGAAAATGATGGTGGAGCGATTGATTTTCTAGGTTTTGAAGATGGAAAAGTCACCGTCGTTTTGAAAGGTTCTTGTGCAGGATGCCCATCGTCGACAGCTACATTGAAAGGAGGAATAGAAAATTTACTTAAACAACATTTGCCAGAAGTTCAAGAAGTAGTGGCTATTAATGGCTAAATTCTTTATTTTCTTACTTTTTTCTTGAATTGATTACATATTTTTTATTAAATTTATGTTATCAATCTTATTATTCGAATTATTTCAGATTGAGCATTTCAAATGGTTAAACAAGACATTGATCTAAAAGGCGCACTTCGAACCTATTTTGGTTTTGATTTTTTCAAAGGTGAACAGGAAAAAATAATCCAGAACGTATTAAATGGACGAAATTCCTTTGTTATCATGCCTACAGGTGGGGGAAAGTCGATGTGCTATCAATTACCCTCCCTTTTAATGGATGGGACAGCTATTATTGTTTCTCCTTTAATTGCGTTGATGAAAAATCAAGTAGACGCCATTAGAAATGTCAGTGATAATGAAAGTGTGGCCCACTTTTTAAATTCTTCCCTTTCGAAAAGTGAAATCACACAGGTTAAAAAGGATATTTCGTCTGGCAATACAAAAATGCTTTATGTTGCTCCAGAATCGCTCACCAAACAAGAATATATTGATTTTTTGACTTCGGTTGATATTTCTTTTTTCGCTATTGATGAGGCGCATTGTATATCAGAATGGGGGCATGATTTTCGTCCAGAGTATAGAAGATTACGTGAGATTTTTGAACGAATTTCAAATGTTCCTATTATCGCATTAACAGCGACCGCTACTCCGAAAGTTCAATTTGATATTCAAAAGAATTTGAATATGTTGGATGCTGACGTATACAAGTCTTCGTTCAATCGCGATAATTTGTATTACGAAATTAGGCCAAAGCGTGAAGTAGAAAAGCAGATAATTAAATACATAAGAAATCGTCAAGGTGAAAGTGGAATCATCTATTGTTTGAGTCGTAAAAAGGTTGAAGAAATTGCCGAATTACTGCAAATCAACGGAATAAATGCCTTGCCTTATCACGCGGGATTGGACGCAACAACTCGAGCGAAACACCAAGATATGTTTCTGATGGAGGAGATGGAAGTAATTGTTGCAACTATCGCTTTTGGAATGGGGATTGATAAACCAGATGTCCGTTATGTCATTCACCACGATATTCCGAAATCATTAGAAAGTTATTATCAAGAAACAGGTCGTGCGGGCCGCGACGGTGGAGTAGGTGATTGTATTGCTTTTTATAGCTACAAAGACATTGAGAAATTAGAAAAGTTTCTTCAAGGTAAGCCCTTGTCAGAACAAGAGATCGGGCGACAATTATTAAATGAAATTGTTTCTTATTCCGAAACATCTGTTTGCAGAAGAAAGTTCATTTTACATTATTTCGGAGAGACTTTTGACGAGAAAAAATGCAATGAACAATGTGATAATTGCAAGAATCCAAGGGAACGAAGAGAAGGGCAAGAATTCGTTACGATGCTTTTAGAAGCGATAAAGTTACTTGACGAAACACAAAAAGCGAAGCATTATTGCGCCTATTTATCAGGACATGTGACGGCAGATATAAAGGCATACAAACACGATAAATTGTCAACATTTGGTATTGGCAAAGATCAAGATGAACATTTTTGGAATGCGGTAATTCGTCAAGTAACATTGGGAGGGCTTATTTTCAAGGATATTGAAACTTTTGGAACACTGAAGTTAACTGATGCGGGGAAACGATTTTTGGAGAGACCAGAATCTTTCATGCTTTTAAAACAACACGATTTTTCAAATACAGATGACGATGAATCCATCGTGCAAGCGGGGAAAGGAGGTGCTTTTGATGAAACTTTGTATGATTTGTTAGTTGATTTAAGAAAGACGATTGCAAAGCAGAAGAATATTCCTCCGTTTGTGATTTTCCAGGAGCCTTCATTGAAAGACATGTGTTTTCAATATCCGATTACAATTGAAGAATTAACGAATATCCAAGGTGTAGGGACGGGCAAAGCGCAGCGTTATGGAGAGCCTTTTGTTGCTTTGATTTATCATTATGTTGAGGAGAATAATATCGAACGTCCTCAAGATATGGTCGTTAAATCATTAGTTAATAAATCTGTTTTAAAGGTTCAATTAATACAAA
>JBILIY010000141.1:0-4584 GCA_044368815.1 Crocinitomicaceae bacterium | reverse complement strand
GTTTGAACTCCATTGCGCAGAAAAAATTCGCCCAACTTGAACAGGAATTACCCACGCCGAATGAGTTCCGAACCGCTTCAGGTGCACCCGGAAATCATTATTATCAGCAAAAAGCGGATTACAAAATGAATATTACGATTGATGATGAGACTCAAAAATTGATGGGAGTAGAAACAATTACATACACGAATAATTCTCCAGATCAACTCAATTATTTATGGCTGCAATTGGATCAAAATATCTATTCTGAAAATTCTGATTCTAAATTGATTGAAATCGAAAAGATGGAAGATTTTAAGTCGGTTGGAGATATTCGAAAAAAATTCTTCAATTACGATGGTGGTTTCAAGATTGAGAATATTACAACTACTTCTGGGCAAAAAATGAAGTACTTCATTAATAAAACGATGATGCGAATTGACCTGGATAAACCGCTGATGTCAAAAGCGAGTGTTTCTTTCCAAATAAAATGGTGGTATAACATCAATGATCGCATGGCTGTTGGTGGACGCAGTGGATATGAATATTTTGAAAAAGATAAAAATTACTTGTACACAGTTGCTCAGTTCTTTCCGAGAATGTGCGTTTACAGTGATGTTACCGGTTGGCAAAATAAACAATTTTTAGGGCGAGGTGAATTTACTTTACCTTTTGGCGATTACGAAGTAAATATTACTGTTCCAGCTGATCATATTGTGGGTGCTACAGGTGAATGTCAGAATTATAAGAACCTTTTGAGCGCAGAACAGCTTAAAAGACTAGATCAAGCAAAAAAATCAGATAAACCAGTCATTATTGTTACGCAAGCGGAAGCCGAAAAGGCGGAAACGAATAAAGAAAAGAGAACTAAAACCTGGACTTACAAAGCCACAAATGTTCGAGATTTTGCATTTGCTACTTCTCGAAAATTCATTTGGGACGCTCAAAATCAACCTGTTAATGGTAAAAATGTCCTTTGTATGTCCTATTATCCAAAAGAAGGGAATCCACTTTGGGAGCGCTATTCTACTAAACTTGTTGCACATACTATTAAAACATATTCAAAATATACAGTTGATTACCCCTACCCTGTTGCAATTTCTGTTCATTCAAAATGGATTGGAATGGAATATCCAATGATATGTTTTAATGGCGGGAGACCAGAACCGGATGGGACTTATTCAGAAGGTGAAAAATATGGAATGTGGGGAGTAATCATCCATGAAGTTGGTCATAATTTTTTTCCAATGATTATTAATTCTGACGAACGCCAGTGGACATGGATGGATGAAGGGTTAAACACCTTTGTTCAATACCTGACCGAGCAAGAATGGGAGCGTGGTTATCCATCAAGAAGAGGGCCTGCTCATATGATTGCAGACTACATGCGTGGAGATAAAAAAACAATTTCCCCAATTATGACCAATTCAGAATCTATTTTTCAGTTCGGAAACAATGCATATGGGAAACCAGCCACTGCATTGAATATTCTGCGTGAGACAATCATGGGTCGTGAGCTATTCGATTATGCTTTTAAAACGTATTGCGAGCGATGGAAATTCAAACATCCCTCTCCAGCAGATTTTTTCAGAACAATGGAAGATGCGTCAGCGGTTGACTTAGATTGGTTTTGGCGAGGATGGTTTTACGGAACTGATAATGTGGATATTTCCATTGATGATGTAAAATGGTTTCAGTTAAATACCCAGAATCCAGAGGTTGAGAAAGCGTTTTTAAAAGAACAAAAAGAGAATCGTGATATTCATATCGGTGAAAACCGAAATAAAACCGACATCAAACAATCGATTAATGAAATGGATTCAAATATCGACGATTTCTATGCAAAAAGAAATCTTTACAAAGTCGATGCTTTAGATAAAAAAGAATATGAAGAATTTGTTAGTAAAACAGATTCGAAAGATTTGGAAATACTCAATTCCAATAAGCAATTCTATGAAGTTAAATTTTCAAATATTGGAGGTTTAGTGATGCCATTAATTCTTGAATTTACATTTGAAGATGGAAGCAAAGAAATTTGTCGAATTCCAGCTGAGATTTGGCGCATGTATGAAAATGAGGTAAGCAAAGTTTTCATTTTTGACAAAATAGTAAAATCTGCCCGCCTGGATCCATTTTTAGAAACGGCTGATACTGATTTAGATAATAATAGTTGGCCTAAAGAATTAGAACCAAGTCGTTACCAATTATTTAAACAACAACAAGCCAAGGAAAATCCCATGCAGCGGGATAAAAGAATTAATAATGGGAATTAATTACACATTACTTATCTTTGAGGCAACTTTTCGAACTACTTAACGTCCATACTTTAACTTAATTTAACTAATGAAAAAAAATCTATTCTTTATAATACTTTTTGGTGCGTCAAGTTCTTTTTTCGCACAACAAAATGTAAGTATATCTGATGTTCCAGCAACTCCGAATCCAACTAGCGTATTAGATGTTAGTTCGACAACAAAAGGTATGCTGATGCCTCGTATGACAACAGCGCAGAGAAATGGAATTGTTGGTCCAGCCAATGGATTGCTTGTTTACGACACGGATGTTAATTGCGTAATGTATTATTCAACTACTCTGACTTCATGGAATTCATTGTGTGCTGGATCATCGGCATCAAGTTTAATTGCAAATACTACAACTGTTGCAGCTGGAGCTAACTGTCCGTCGGGAGGTGTCCTTCTACAATTAGGTAATGACGGTAATTCAAATGGAATTCTTGATGCGACAGAAATAACGTCAAGTCAATATATATGTAATGGTCAAGCGGGTGCAACAGGTGCAGCGGGTGCAGCAGGGCCAACCGGACCGACGGGAGCAACTGGACCTCAAGGGCCTATTGGTTTGACAGGAGCTGCGGGAGCAACAGGACCTCAAGGTCCAATCGGATTAACTGGACCAGCAGGAACAATTGGAATAAGTTGTTGGGATATCAACGGAAATGGAATTAATGATCCCTCTGAGGACACCAATGGAGACGGAACTTTTAATACAACAGATTGTACTGTAGGTATAGTTGGTCCTCAAGGGCCAGCAGGACCTCAAGGACCGATCGGATTAACAGGGCCAGCGGGACTAGCAGGAGCAACTGGAGCTACAGGACCGCAAGGACCAATCGGTTCAACAGGCGCAACCGGAGCTACAGGACCAATCGGATTAACTGGACCAGCAGGACCAGCAGGCGCAACTGGAGCTACAGGACCACAAGGACCAATCGGTTTAACAGGACCAGCGGGTCCGACTTGGCAAATAACTTCCGATAATTTTACTCCGGCAGGCAATCTACAAATAGTTACGACCTTACCTCAAACCGTTACATCTACAAATCAAGCTTGGCTAGTTGGTGGAAATAATTTTGGCACAGTCGCACAACCTTATAAATTAGGTACTATATCTAACGATCATGTAGAATTTACTAGTAATAATGTCGCAAGAGGAAGAATGTTAAATACTGGAGAATTAATTTGGGGTGGAACTACATTTATAGCTCCTTCCTTAGCTGGGGATGTAGTTACTGCTTATAAGTCTGCTGGAGGTGCTGCGAACAATTGGGCTATTAACGGAATCAATACCACAACTGGTGGAGGTTCAGGTTTTTTCACTAACAATTCAGCAACCAGTCAGTTTAACGCGGTTGAAGGAATAATTAATTACAGCGGATCAGCAAGCGCACCATCTGGAGTATTTGGATTAGCAATTTCTAATACAAACACTCAAACAGGTGTAGGGGTTCGGGGATCTACCAACGGAAGAGATGGTTATGGAGTATGGGGAGCTCGTGTAGGTACCACAGGGACTTTAGGATTCGGTGGTGTATTTCAAAATGGACTCGGATATACAGGAGCACTATCAAACCTATCAGATTCCAAAACAAAAAAGAATGTCAAACCGATGGATAATGCCCTTGAGATTATTATGAATTTAAAGGGTGTTAACTATGAGTTTGACCTTGAGAAGTACCCCTATTTGGGATTATCCGCAGGTAAGCAATTTGGTTTTATCGCTCAAGATATGGCGGCTATTGTACCTGAACTTGTTGAAATACACAACTTGGATGTAAATGGTTGTAAGCCACAAACTGATAAGTCGGAGAATAATACTGAATTTGAACAATTCAATATGGTAAATTACATCGGCGTTGTTCCAATCCTCGTTGAAGGAATGAAAGAGCAACAAAAAATGATTGAAGAACTTAAGGCTGAAATTGAATTTTTAAAGTCTGAGATAAAAAAAGATTAAAATGACGGTTAAGTATATTTTTTCTTCATTATTTATTTTTTATTGTCTTGTTTTAGGTTCCCAAACAATGAATAATAATGGTGGGTTTATAACAGCTCAGCCAGGATCATTCATTTATGTCAATGGGAGTGTATCAAATAACAATACGGGTATTTTAGCTGTAAATGGAAATGGAACTCCAACAAGTTCTGAATTGTATGTTACTCAAAATGTAATTAACAATTCGACCATTAATGCAGATGGTTACATCAGGCTGTTAGGGAACTGGATAGATAATAATAGTTTCAATTCGACATTGGGAACTGTGTTTTTTGAAGGTGCCAATCAGTTTTTAGGTGGAACTTCCATCAC
>JBILIY010000140.1:0-4600 GCA_044368815.1 Crocinitomicaceae bacterium | reverse complement strand
GATAAGTGATTCCAAGTTTCATACATTATTGGCTGAATTAGAAGCTATACCAAATAAAGTCAAGACGGTTTTGGAGTCGAATAAAACGATTGAGAAAATTGCAGAGGAATACAAAAATGCTTCAAATGCGCTTTACTTGGGACGAGGAAGTTCATTCCCTGTGGCACTTGAGGGCGCCCTAAAATTAAAAGAGATTTCCTACATTCATGCGGAAGGTTATCCAGCGGCCGAAATGAAACACGGCCCAATCGCCCTAATCGATGAAAACATGCCTGTTTTTGTAATCGCTACTCATGGAAATTCATACGAGAAAGTTGTTTCCAACATTCAAGAAGTAAAGGCACGAAAAGGAAAAATTGTCGCGATAGTTACACAAGGTGACGAGCATGTTAAGGGTCTGGCAGATCATACGATTGAAATACCTGAAACAGATGAATTCTTAGTGCCATTGTTAGCGACAATTCCATTCCAATTACTCTCTTATCACATAGCAGTTATGCGTGGATGTAATGTCGATCAACCAAGAAATTTAGCAAAATCGGTTACAGTTGAGTAAAAAGGTAAACAATTAGGCAACCGAGCTCATTTTTTTTCGTTAAATTCAAAAAAAAATCTTTTGCGATTAATTGTTCCTGTTCTTCTAGTTGCATTATTTAGAATCTTTACTAGTTTTGCTGGTGGTGCAGTAACGGCTGCGGATTGCATAAATGCTGTAAACATTTGTCAAAATGCTTCTTTTGCTATAGATCCAAATGGTTCGGGGTCGGTTGCTGATTTTCAGTCGGGAACAGTATCAAATCCTTCAATAAACCCAGCTTCTGGTAATTCAGGGTGTCTTCTATCTGGTGAGTTAAACCCAACTTGGATGATAATTAATATTGCAGGTTCAGGAACCCTGCAGTTTTCGCTAGGTCAAGATAATGGGTTGGGTTGTTATGATTGGATTATGTGGCCATATTCAGCAAATGGATGCAATCAAATTCTTAACAACCAATTAGCGCCAATACGTTGTAATTGGAATGGCGCTTGTGAAGGATTTACAGGAATTGCAAGCCCTCTTCCTCCAGGTGGAGATCCATTGAATTTTGAGCCACCATTGCCTGTAACTGCAGGACAACAATATTTGTTATGTTTATCCAATTTTAGTGGTCAAACCACGAATGTACCATTAAACTTTTTTGGAACGGCAAATGTAAGTTGTAATACTGTTCTTCCTGTCACAATAAATAGTACAACAATTTGTCCAGGGCAGTCAGCTACCCTTACGGCAACAGCAGTAGGTGCCACTTCTTATTTGTGGACCCCAGGAGGTCAAACCACAGCTTCTATCACAGTTTCTCCTGGTTCAACTACAACATATTCATGCACGGTTAATGGAACAGCGCCCAATGGTGGTATATCGACCGGTGCTGCTTCGGGCACTGTTACTGTTTTAGCTTCTAATGACCCTCAGTGCGGTTGTACTGTCACTGCATCAAATAGCGGTCCTGTGTGCATTGGAACACAATTTAATTTAAATGCTACTAATGTTAATGGTGGTACTTATGTTTGGACCTTAGCAGGAAACACAATTGGAAATACACAAAATGTCACTAATTTGCCAGCAGCCTCAGTTGGTAGTTTTTCCATAACAGTAACCGCTACAGATAATCAAGGTAATACGTGTTCGGGTACAACAACGATTGTCGTTAATCCACTGCCAAACGTTTCGGCGGGTATTAACCAAAGTACTTGTTTGGGTAATTCGTTAACTCTTACAGGCACTGGTGCAAATACCTATCAGTGGTCTGGTGGCGTTCAAAATGGAGTAGCATTTATGCCAAATTCAAATTCGATATATACGGTTACAGGAACCGATGTGAATGGGTGCGTAAATTCCGATGACGTCAACGTGAGTATACTTTACGCTCAAATGCCTTCAATTACCCCAAGTATAACGTTGGGATGTGTACCTTCAACAATTGTTTTTACAAACAATGATCCATCTGCTCAAAATTGTCAATGGTCTTTTGGGAATGGCACTACGGGTGTTGGTTGTGTGAGTCAAACGGCTACATATGGTCAAGTTGGTTGTTATGATGTTTTGTTAACTCAAACCGATAGTCAAGGTTGTGATACTACAGTAACGTTCAATGATATTGTATGTATTGAAGATGTGAAGGCTGAGTTTTATGCGAATCCAGGAACGATTGGACCAGGAAATTCTACTGTTAGTTTTTATAATGTATCAATAGGTGGGCAAGATTATTTTTGGGATTTTGGAGATGGTGAAACTTCTGCTGCATTTGAGCCTTCGCATGTTTATGCTACAAGTCTTCAAACAGGATATGTCGCGACATTAGTTGCGATCTCTCAAGCGGGCTGTATAGATAGCACAACAATGCCAATAGCCTATGAGGAACAGTTAATATTTTACGTTCCAAATTCCTTCACACCTGATGCGGATGAACACAATCAACTTTTCACACCTATTTTTACATCTGGTTTTGCACCAAACAATTTCGAAATGACAATTTACAATCGATGGGGAGAATTGGTTTTTGAATCTCAAGATCACACCAAGGGATGGGATGGATCTTATGGGGTTAAAGGTGGTGTTGTTCAGGCAGGATTGTATACTTGGATTATTCGATACAAACCTAAAAACACGGATGAAAAACTTATCGTTAATGGTTTTGTAAATGTACTAAGGTAAAAACAACTTATACGAAAAAAGCTACCTTTTGGGTAGCTTTTTAATTTTACAAGTCCGTTGTTTTATTTTTCAGAAGTTAAACTCGCTTTCAAAAACTCACGATTCATTCTAGCAATGTTTTCAAGAGAAATTCCTTTTGGACACTCTACCTCGCAAGCGCCTGTATTCGTACAGTTTCCAAAACCTTCTTCATCCATTTGACGAACCATGTTTAATACGCGATCTTTCGCCTCGACTTTTCCTTGAGGAAGTAACGCATATTGTGAAACTTTTGCCCCCACAAATAACATGGCGGAACCATTTTTACATGTTGCAACACAAGCTCCACAACCGATACAAGCAGCCGCTTCAAAAGCCTTATCTGCATCGGCCTTAGGAACTGGAATTGCATTCGCATCCATCGTTCTTCCAGAAGTATTAACTGAAACGAATCCTCCTGCTTGTTGAATTCGATCAAAAGAACTACGGTCAACAACTAAATCTTTAACTATTGGAAAAGCGGCAGATCTCCAAGGTTCAACATAAATTGTGTCACCATCATTGAACATTCTCATGTGTAATTGACATGTGGTTGTTCCGGTATCTGGGCCATGCGCACGACCATTGATATAAAGCGAACACATACCACAAATACCTTCTCTACAATCATGATCGAAAGCAACAGGTTCTTTTTGTTCATTTATCAATTGTTCGTTTAATTGATCCAGCATTTCTAAAAATGAGCTATCTGTAGAAACAGAGTCCAATTTATAGGTCTCTAAAGAACCCTTGGTTTTATTATTTTTCTGTCTCCAGATTTTTAATGTGATGTTGATGAACTTTGAGGCCATAACTTCTTTCTTAAATTATTTATAATTTCTTGCAGCAATCTTGATAAACTCATATTTCAACTCTTCTTTGTGTAAAGGCGCTTTAGTTGCATCTCCACCCGCGTATTCCCAGGCAGCTGCATATTTAAAGTTCTCGTCATCTCGAAGTGTTTCACCTTCGGCATCTTGATATTCATCCCTAAAGTGACCACCGCAGGATTCATTTCGTTGAAGCGCATCCACAGCCATCAATTGTCCTAGCTCTATGAAATCAGCAACTCGCATAGCTTTTTCCAATTCTGGATTCAATTCATCGGCTGATCCAGGTACAAATACATCTTTGTAAAATTCGTCTTTTAATATGCGTATTTCTTCAATCGCTTCATTTAACCCTTTTTCATTTCTTCCCATTCCAACCTTATTCCACATGATTAAGCCCAATCTCTTGTGAAAATAATCAACTGATTTTGTTCCTTTGTTAGTTAGGAATCGATTGATAGATTCCTTAACGATGTTTTCAGCTTCATCAAATTCTGGTGAATCCGTTGAAATTTTACCTGTTCGAATTTCATTCGCTAAATAATCTGAAACAGTATATGGCAGAACAAAGTATCCATCAGCCAGTCCTTGCATCAATGCGGAAGCTCCCAGTCGATTAGCTCCGTGGTCTGAGAAGTTGGCTTCTCCTGCGACAAAACACCCTTCAATTGTACTTTGTAAATTGTAATCTACCCAAACGCCACCCATCGTATAGTGAACTGCTGGATAAATTTTCATAGGTGTTTCATATGGATTCTCATCCGTAATTTTTTGATACATCTGGAATAGATTACCATACTTCTCCTCGATCCATTTTTTACCAAGTTCTAAAATGCGCTCTTCGGAAGGACTATGTTCACCTTTCGCGTATGCAGCTTGACGACCTTTGCTTTTTATTTCAGAAGCAAAATCCAAATAGACTCCTTCATTTGTATCATTTGCTTCAATTCCAAAACCTGCATCACATCTTTCTTTGGCTGCGCGTGAAGCAACGTCACGAGGAACTAAGTTTCCGAAAGCAGGGTATCTTCTTTCTAAGAAATAATCTCTTTCTTCT
>JBILIY010000139.1:0-4602 GCA_044368815.1 Crocinitomicaceae bacterium | reverse complement strand
CTTTATGCTTGGTATACATCAGCGTTGGTTCCAAGTGTTGGGCCTGAGGGATTCTGTGGGTTACCCGGAACTATTCTCGGATTGGCAACAGAGGATGGAGGAATCATTTATTTTGCCAAGAAAATTGAGTTTATTTCACCTTCTAAAGAAGATATTTTATTAGAGGCGGGTAAGAACAAAACATTTACGCTAAAAGAGCTTCGTCTAAAAATTGAAAAAGATTACGGAAATACACCTTGGGGAAAACGTATGTTCGATGACTTATTTCGTTGGCTCTAATTCAACCTATATTTTAAAGGTAAACTTTTAATAGGAAATCCTTAAATTTGTTGTTTTCCCATCTAAATTGGGTTTAAAACGTATGTGGCATCGCGTAGCTAATTTAATCTTGCGAAATCGGTTTTTTGTTCTTGGAACAATTACGCTTTTGACCGTTTTTTTGGGTTATTACGCCTTGAACGAATTAAAACTCGATAACAAGTACGGGACAATTCTTCCGAAAGACTCCAAGGCCACCGAAGAATACAAAAAATTTAAGGAACATTTTGGTGAGGACGGTGGAATGTTAGTTTTGGCAATCCAAACAGATTCACTTTACACGGAAAAAAACTTCCTAAAATGGAAAGAACTGGGTGATTCGATCTTACAAATGGACGGTGTATTATCCGTTTTATCTGAAGCAACACTCTTTTCAATCAAAAGAAATCCGATTGATTATAGATTCGAAATTCGAAGGGTTTTTTCAGATGTTGCATACAACGAGAAAACGATTGAGCGAATTCAAAAAGAAATCAAACAAAATCCAATTTACGATGGCTTACTCTATAACAAAGAGAAAAATGTATCGCTGATGCTTATTCACCTCGACGAAAACTACCTTTCAGATCGAGTCAAATCAAAAGTTGTCTTGGAAATAGAAAAGCTAGCGACAAGTTACTCAAAAGAATTCCAACGTTTTCATTTTGCTGGACTTCCTCATTTGCGGGTTGTGATTTCCAATCGCATTCAAAGTGAAATGTATTGGTTCATTGGGCTCTCATTACTCGTAACCTCAGCATTGATATTTTTCTTTTTCCGAACACTGAAAGCAATTTTAATCTGTAATATCGTTGTTTTCATTTCTGTAGTTTGGTCCATGGGTAGCATCGCATTTGTGGGATACAAACTTTCCATCCTTATGGCCTTGATTCCGCCATTAATGATCGTAATCGGTGTTCCAAATTGCATTTATTTATTAACGAAATTTCATCAGGAGGTTAAGTTACATGGAAATAAAGTAAAGGCCCTTTCACAGGTGATTCAAAAAATCGGAACGGCAATGTTTCTGACCAATTTCACAACCGCCATCGGATTCATTACTTTCTCTTTCACGAATTCTGAAAAATTGGTTGAATTTGGATTTGCGGCAAGTTTTAACGTTATGATGACTTTCGTCTTATCACTATGTTTATTGCCAATTTTCGAGTCGTTTTCTCGTCCGCCGAAAAAACAACATTTACGCCATTTAGACCGTGATTTTTCCAAAGGAATTATCAACTTTGTTTTGAACGTAACACAGAAATACCGATACATCGTTTATGGTCTTTTAGCAGTTTTGGTTGTTTTTAGCATAACTGGAATTGGTAAAATTAAAGTGACAGGAAATTTGACAGATGACTTACCCAAAGACGACCCAATTGTAAAGGATCTAAATTTCATACAATCCAATTTCGGAGGAGCTGTGCCTTTCGAAATAATAATCCATTACAAGGATAAAAACCTGATAGACAGCATTTCAACACTTGAAAAATTAGAGAAAATACAAAGTTTCTTGTTGACGGATAAAAATTTTTCAAAATCTTTCTCCTACGTTGATTATATGAAAGAAATCAACTTCATTTATCACGGAAATAACCCTGAATATTATAGATTGATTACCGAAGGAGAAAAAAATCGAATGAAAAGCTTTATTAACTATTTCAATATTGTAAATGGTGATGGTGGTGGTCTTTCTTTGAGTGAATTGGTAGACAAGGAAGGACAAATACTCCGAATTAGATGTCAAATGAAAGACTTGGGATCTTATGAGGTTTTGAACAAGGTTGAGAATCTGAAACCAAAAATTCAAAAAATTATTGATCCAAGCAAGAAAAAATTTATTGTATCGTTAACAGGAACTTCCGTAGTCGGATCGGAAGGAACGAATTATTTGGTCAACAACCTTATTTCTAGTATTATTTACGCAATTGTTTCCATTGCGATTTTGATGCTAATACTCTTTAGATCTTGGCAGATGGTTGTCATTTCCATGATTCCAAATCTTTTCCCTTTGCTTTTCACTGCCGGAATTATGGGATACTTCAATATTCCGTTAAAACCCTCAACATTACTTGTTTTCAGTATCGCCTTTGGAATAACCGTTGATAATACGATTCATTTTCTTTCCAAGTACCGTCACGAACTCAAGCACAAGGATTGGGACATAAAAACCTGTGTTTTGGTAGCAATTAAAGAATCAGGCCTGGGAATGTTTTACACTTCGGTTGTATTATTCAGTGGTTTTTCTGTATTCGCATTCTCACAATTTGGAGGAACACAGGCATTAGGGTTATTAATCTCAGTCACATTATTCATGGGGATGCTAACAAATATGATTGTTCTTCCTACAACCTTATTATCTTTGAGTAGGTTTTTGAGCACAAAGAAATTCGAGGAACCTTATTTCGAGGCTTTCAATGAAGAAGAGGATGAGAATGAAAATCACAACAAAAATGAAAATTTATAACTAAGTCTTTATGAAAGGAATAATTTTAGCCGGAGGATCTGGAACTCGCCTTCACCCGCTAACGCTTGCAGTTAGTAAACAACTTATGCCGGTTTACGACAAACCGATGATTTACTATCCCCTTTCCATATTAATGAGCGCGGGAATTCGTGAAATCCTAATCATTTCCACTCCACATGATTTACCTCATTTCAAAAAGCTTTTAGGAAACGGGAAAAATCTAGGATGTAAGTTCCAATATGCGGTTCAAGAGGTTCCAAATGGTTTAGCTCAAGCATTCGTTATCGGAGAAAAGTTCATTGGGAAAGATAAAGTAGCACTCATTTTAGGGGATAATATTTTCTATGGAGTCGGAATGGATGCTTTATTAAAAGAAAACAATGACCCTACTGGAGGTGTAGTTTACGCCTATCACGTAAGCGATCCTGAAAGATATGGAGTCGTTGAATTCGACAAGGAAATGAAAGCTATTTCAATCGAGGAAAAACCAAAAAAACCAAAATCAAATTTCGCTGTTCCTGGTCTTTATTTTTACGACAACTCGGTAGTGGAAATTGCAAAAAACCTAAAACCATCGCCGCGTGGAGAATATGAAATAACCGACGTAAATGCGGAATATTTAAAGCGAAATCAATTGAAAGTAGCCGTTTTGGATCGAGGAACAGCTTGGTTAGACACCGGAACTTTTACCTCATTGATGCAAGCTGGACAATTTGTACAAGTAATTGAAGAAAGACAGGGATTGAAAATCGGGTGCATAGAAGAAGTCGCATACCGAAACGGTTTCATTACGAAAGAAGAACTAAAACAAATCGCTGAACCGCTTGTTAAAAGCGGATACGGAACATATCTACTCAATTTGATTAAACGAAAATGATCGACTTAGGGCTAGAACACTACACCAACAAACTAGAATCTGAGATTTCTAAATATCAGCTCCCTCAAGAGCCTGCAAATCTGTATGATCCACTGCGCTATTTTTTCAGTATAGGCGGTAAGCGTTTACGGCCCGTATTAACGTTGATGACTGCTGAAAATTTTGGGGCAAAAGGAGATAATGCTTTGCATTCGGCTATGGCCATTGAGTTGTTTCATAATTTTTCGCTGATTCACGACGACATAATGGATGAAGCACCTTTTCGCAGAGGAAAGGAGACGGTTCATACAAAATGGAACAATCACATCGCAATACTATCCGGCGATGTTCTATTAGTGAAGGCATACGAATCACTTGCAAAATGCGATGCCAATTACCTTCCAGTATTGCTTGATTTATTCAACAAAACTGCCGCTGAAGTTTGCGAAGGACAGCAAATGGACATGGATTTTGAAACTAGGGAATCCGTCTCAGAGGAAGAATATATTGAAATGATTCGTTTAAAAACAAGTGTTTTATTAGGTTGCGCAATTCAATTCGGAGGTATCATATCAGATCTGGACAAAAATATGCAAAATGCCTTGTACGATTTTGGTCAATACATAGGTATCGCTTTTCAAATAAAAGATGATCTTTTAGATTTATATGGCGAAAGTGTAAAGGTTGGAAAACAAATTGGCGGAGATGTTTTGAGTGATAAAAAAACACTTTTAAGTATCAAAGCGAAAGAGTTTGGTTGTGATATGCAGGCATTGAATCAGATCATTGATAACGAACATCGAATACGAAAGGCGCAAGAATTATTTGAGGAATATGGTGCAAAAAGCTATGTTGAGAATTCGATGAGAATTTATTTCTCGAAGGCGATTTCTTCTTTGGATCACATTCCAACCGACAGTAAAAAACAATTTAATGAGTTTGCAGAATTTCTTATAGAAAGATCTCATTAAAAAGAATTTAA
>JBILIY010000138.1:0-4608 GCA_044368815.1 Crocinitomicaceae bacterium | reverse complement strand
TTTTCCTGTTATTTCCGGAATCGAACGAACCAATTTGTTGCCATCCCAAGTCAACCAATTGTGATCAAGTTGTGGTATTGATTTTTCCTTTGACAAAATCACTATTGATTGCTTTAAACCCTCTTGCAGCGTTAAAACACTAGTGAAGTCACATTGAAATTTAAAAATGAATTCGGCATAGTTTTCTTCGACTTTCACGTTGGAAATACCATTTTGCGCATCCAGCGTTTTTGTAAATTGGTCAATTTTCTGCTTTATCTCATCGATATTCGGAACTTTTTTTCCATCGATACTATCCAATGCCAGTATTGAATTTACTTTTATTTTACTGGAACTTAAATTAACAGTGTATTTGAAAGTACCAGAACCATCACTTTTTAAAGATAAATCATCAATGATTTCAATGCACGAGGAAAGAGCAAATAGAATCAGAAAAATGAAAGGAATGAGTTTAGGCATCAAAAATCAATTAGTGTGTCAAAATTAGAAATTCATTTTGACAAAAACGATACCACAATTTTGACTTAGAACAAAGTTTGTTGTATGTTCTTTGGTTCGAATTTTCGTTGAGCCTCAAGTACATTGGGTTCAGAACTCATTAATATTTTGGAATCTATTGGAAATGCATCCAAAACTGGATTTGAATTCAACTGAAAATCATTTATTTCACCCTCGCCATTCAGCCAATTTTCTTCATCGTTCGCATTCAGAATTAAAGGCATTCGTTTCTTACTATTATGAATTTCAGCCATAAAATCGTTTGCCTCACTCGTTATAATGGTAAATGAGTTTAAAATCTCGTTCGAATAGGGATTCATCCATGTATCGTAAAGTCCCGCCATTGAAAAAACGGAATCATTCGTAGGATAAATAAAATGTGGGATTTTTTGTTTGTTCTCGTGTTTCCATTCAAAAAAGCCAGTAGAAGGAATGATGCATCTGGAGCTGATGACTAACGATTTAAAAGAGGCCTTTTCGGATAACGTTTCCATTCGCGCATTGAATGTTGTTTTCGCTATTTCTAATTCATTAGTGCCTCTGAACCAAGCTGGAACAAGCCCCCATCGGATGAGTTGAATGTCGTTTTCCTTGGTGATAATTCGCCAAAAAGGAAATGTAAATGCACTTGCAAAATATATTGGTTGTTGTTCTGGGATTGAGTCAACTGCTTTTTTGTAGCGTTTAGCCAAATCGATGTTCTTGGAGGTAGAAGAATTGCTGTAGCACATAAAACAAATTTAGGATATTAATAAACATAAAAAAGGCCGTCTTTCGACGACCTTCATTATATGGACATTTTCCGCTATCCGAGCATGTCGGGAAGAAGAAAATGGAAAAGAGTTCACCGAAGCGAACTCTTGTAAATCCTACATCATTCCTGGCATTCCGCCACCCATTCCAGCCATAGCTGCGGCAGCGTTTCCTTCTTCTGGTTGGTCTGCAATCACGCATTCCGTTGTCAATAACATGGCAGCGATTGAAGCAGCATTCTCAACAGCAATTCGAGTTACTTTTGTTGGGTCTATGACACCAGCTTTATAAAGTTTTTCATACGTCTCTGTTCGAGCGTTGTATCCGAAGTCTTCTTTTCCTTCTTTTACTTTCTGAACGATTACTGCACCTTCGCCACCTGCATTTGCAATGATTTGACGCAAAGGCTCTTCAGCTGCACGTTTTACAATCGCAATACCGGTAACTTCGTCTTCGTTTTCACCTTTTAATTTATCCAACGTTTCGATCGCGCGAATCAAAGCAACACCACCTCCTGGAACAATTCCTTCCTCAACAGCAGCTCTCGTTGCAGCCAAGGCATCGTCTACGCGGTCTTTTTTCTCTTTCATCTCCATTTCAGTAGGCGCACCAACATAGAGAACAGCAACTCCACCAGCTAATTTCGCCAATCTTTCTTGAAGTTTTTCTCTGTCATAATCTGAAGTAGTGGATTCGATTTGTGCTTTGATTTGCCCAACTCGTGCAGTAATATCTGCTTTTTTCCCTTTTCCGTTAATGATAGTTGTGTTGTCTTTGTCTATTTCAATTTTAGCAGCGGTGCCTAGCATATCCATCGTGACATTCTCTAAAGTCATTCCACGTTCTTCGGAAATTACTTGTCCTCCTGTTAAGATCGCAATATCTTCCAACATTGCTTTTCTGCGGTCTCCAAATCCTGGAGCTTTAACAGCTGCAACTTTCAATGAACCTCTTAATCGGTTTACAACCAATGTTCCTAAAGCTTCACCATCAACATCTTCTGCAATAATCACTAAGCCTTTACCAGCTTGAACAACCGGTTCCAAAACAGGAAGTAATTCCTTCATACTTGAGATTTTTTTCTCACAGATTAAAATCAATGGATTTTCCATTTCTGTGATCATTTTCTCTGTATTTGTTACAAAGTAAGGTGATAAATAACCTCTGTCGAATTGCATTCCTTCCACCGTTTTTACTTCAGTTTCAGTTCCTTTAGCTTCTTCTACAGTAATTACACCATCGTTACCTACAACTTTCATTGCTTCAGCGATAAGCGCACCAATAGTCTCATCGTTGTTAGCCGAAATCGATGCAATTTGTTTGATTTTAGAATTATCCGAACCAACTTCTTTCGAAATTTTCTTCAAATTCTTTACTACTTCAGCAACCGCTTTATCTATTCCTCTTTTTAAATCCATTGGATTTGCACCTGCGGCTACGTTCTTAAGACCAGCGCTTACTATTGCTTGAGCTAAAACAGTAGCTGTTGTTGTTCCGTCACCTGCAATGTCCGCAGTTTTAGAAGCAACTTCTTTCACCATTTGAGCACCCATATTTTCGATTGGGTCTTTCAATTCGATTTCTTTGGCCACGGTAACACCATCCTTTGTTACGTGTGGTGCTCCGAATTTTTTGCCAATAACAACGTTTCGTCCTTTTGGTCCTAAGGTTACTTTCACCGCATCTGCCAATGAGTCAACTCCTTTTCTTAACTTTTCTCTTGCTTCTACATCAAAAAAGATATCTTTTGCCATTTTTATTTAGTTTAAATGTTATAATTAAAAAATTCCGTAAATATCTGATTCTCTCATTATTAGGAAATTATTCCCATCAATTTTAATTTCTGTCCCTGAATATTGTCCATAAAGAACAGAATCTCCTTTTTTAACAGACATTGGCTCGTCTTTTTTTCCAGGACCCGCTGCAATAACAGTTCCTTTCAATGGTTTCTCTTTTGCCGTGTCAGGAATAATGATTCCACTGGCTGTTTTTTGCTCTGCTGGCGCAGGTTCTATAAGAACTCTGTCTGCCAAAGGTTTGAATTTTACTGACATATTTTTATAAATTATAATTAATTTTTCCTCTCAATCGACCAACTTCATGCCAATCGGGAATCGAGACAATTTTTCGTTTTTTTAAGATTTTTTCAAAAAAAAAGTGTCAGAATGAATGACATACTGACACTTCACAAAATTTTAAATAGCTAATTATTATTTCCCGTTAGTTGGGTTTTGTTTTTGATTTGGCGCTTGATTCGGGTTTTGAGTTTGTTCCGTTTTCTTAGGTTGTACAATTGGCTTCGAAGGTTTCGGCTGACGCAAAGTCAATAGTAAACTTATTACAGCGATTGATCCAGCCAATGACCAAGTTAATTTATCAATAAACTCGTTTGTTTTTTGAACGCCACCCAATTGTGCTGCAGAACCGAAATCAGAACTCAAACCACCTCCTTTTGGATTTTGAATATAGACCACAAAAATCAATAGGATACAAGCTAAAATGACTAGGATTGAAAGTATAAGTTCCATAACTAAGGATTAAGTTTTTTCTTTAAATTTTTAATTTGGGTTGCAAAGAAAGGCTTTTTTTCGGGAAAAATCAAGATTAATTGCTCATAAACATAAATTGCCTTCGAAAAATTTCCTTGTAAAGCGAAAATTTTAGCCAATGTTTCGCTAACCGGCATTTTGTTTTCGTCTAAACTTTCCTTTGCTTTCTTAGTTGGAGAGAAAAATTCTTTCTTCGGTTTTTCAAATGTGTAGTATTCTGGTTTACGTTCTTCTTGATCCTCTTCTTCAATTTCTTCTTGAATTGAATTTTGCGATGCTTTTAACCAATCCGTAAACGATTTAGGTGAATCACTTTCAATCGAAATTTCTTCCAAAGCATTTGTTTCTTCAATCGTTTCTGTTTTTTCTTCTTCTTCAAAGTTTTGGATGATTTCAGCTTCCTGTTTTATCTCCGGGAGCGATTCCAATTCTCTTTCAACAAAACTTGAAGCTATTGCCGCTGAATTGATAAGTTTATCCAATTCGTCAAGTTCTTCAACTGTTTGCTCCTTTGTATTTGTTTCTTGAACTTTATTTGTTTCTTCAATTTCAGATTCAATTTGTTCTGAGATAACTTTGATTTCCTCTACTTCTAATTTTTTGGCCTTTTCAAATGAAGTTTCAGCCGTTTTTTCTTCCGAACTAATTTCTTCTACTATTTCCTCTTCTGAAATTGGCTGAGATTGCTGAGAATGAATCAATTTGTATAATACACTTCTATCATTGATGCGAAAGGCGAATTTCTCTAATTCATTTTCCAGCCGAATATCTCCTGAATTGGAAAGTGATTTTAAATAGAGAATTGAGA
>JBILIY010000137.1:0-4620 GCA_044368815.1 Crocinitomicaceae bacterium | reverse complement strand
TTTTATTTGTTTTATTAATTATGGATCAAATGTAAGGCGTCTCTCTTTATTTATTGATAATACAGAATGTAATAAATTCAATTTAAGTATAATAAAATAGATAGTCCTACGTGTTTTTACTGATTAGTGGTTCAAAACCTCTTTAAAACAAAAAACCCTCTAACTATTGATAATTAATCAGTTAAAGGGTTGTTTTTGTTGACCCACTAGGGCTCGAACCTAGACTCTTCTGGACCAAAACCAGACGTGTTGCCAGTTACACCATGGGTCAATTTTGCTTTGAACTTTATCGAAAGCGAGTGCAAATTTAAAAACAATTTTTAATTAGTTCAAATCGTGATGGATTTTTTGCGTTTGAATGAATTAAATTCGTGTGCTATTATTTTTTAATTTCGCATAATTAATAAAATCTACTCTCTATGAGTTACGAGAAACTGAATAAAATAATTGGTTGGGCTGTTTTTGCAATCGCTACTACCGTTTACTTAATGACGATTGAATCAACGGCGAGTCTTTGGGATTGCGGCGAATATATTACTGCGGCTTACAAACTAGAGGTAGGGCATCCGCCAGGGGCACCTTTGTTTATGGTATTGGGGAGGTTGTTTTCATTTTTTGCAGCTCCTGATAGTGTTGCCGTTTGGATTAATGCACTTTCGGCTTTATCAAGCTCGTTTACAATTTTATTTATGTTTTGGTCATTGACTTTATTTTTAAAGAAAATTGCGCTTAAAAAATCCGATAATATCGAAGGAGGCGAGAAATTCGCGATTTTATCGGCTGCAGCAATAGGTTCTTTGGCTTATACCTTTTCTGACTCATTTTGGTTTTCAGCTGTTGAAGGTGAGGTTTACGCAATGGCTTCGTTATTTACAGCGATAATTTTTTGGGCGATTTTGAAATGGGATGAAGAAATGGCTGAGGTTCAAAATGGTCAACTTTCATTAACAGCTAATCCCAATAGATGGATTTTGCTAATTTTATTTCTGCTTGGTTTAGCAATCGGTGTTCACCTTTTGGGAATCCTTGTAGTTCCTGCAATTGGTTACATGATTTATTTTAGAGTTAAATCAGATGTAAATATTGTTGGGATCCTTCTATGTGGTTTAATTTCCATTTTTACGCTCGGATTTATTCAGGAAGGTGTCATCCCAGGTTCCGTTTCCATGGCTTCAAGTTTCGAGGTTGCATTTGTAAATAGTTTAGGATTACCCTTTTTTACAGGAACAATTTTTTTCTTTTTATTCCTTATTGGCCTTTGTATTTTGGGAGTTTATTTTGCTCAGAAAAACAAAAAGACGATTCTTTACAATGCGATGATGGGATTAATTTTTCTCTTAATTGGTTACGGAAGTTTTGCAGTAATTGTTATTCGTTCCAATGCTAATACTCCCCTTGATGAAAATGATCCAGAAAACTTAGTAACACTCCATTCTTACCTTAAACGTGAGCAATATGGTTCTGCCCCGATTCTTTATGGGAATTATTGGAACTCACTGCGAAATGGAGAAGAAATGACTGCTGAAGGACCCCAACTAGTTAGTCGAGAAGGCTGGAAAGATCTTTCTCCTTACTATTTACGTAGATTCGTTGTAATTGAAAATGATGAAGCGGTAAAGGCTTTTACCAAAAAATTAGATGCGGAAAAATGGGTAAAAGAAAATGGAGGAGCCTATACAATCGAAGAGAAATATTACGAAAGTAACTCTTCTATTCGCAAAGAAGCAGTGCCAACGTATTCTCAAGGAACCTTTTTCCCAAGGATGCATTCAGGTGACAGTCCCTTGCACAAACAGGGATATGAAAATTGGTCGGGATATGACGCAAATGAAGATAAAGGAACGGAAATTGGTCGAGATGGTATGCGATTACCCACTTTTGGTGAAAACTTGACTTATTTCTTCCGTTACCAAGTGAATTGGATGTATGTCCGATATTTTATGTGGAATTTTGCAGGTCGCCAAAACGACATTCAAGGTCACGGTGATAACATGAGAGGAAACTGGATTTCAGGAATAAACTTCCTCGATGAAGCTCGTTTGGGAAGTCAAGAATTTGCTCCACATTACACTACAAACAATGCCTCACACAATAAGTTCTACTTGTTGCCGCTTATATTGGCAATTGTTGGACTAATCTTTCACGTTTATCGAGCGCCTAAAGATGCTTTTGTTTTATTCTTAGCTTTTTTATTTACTGGGATTGCCATTCTTGTTTATTTGAATCAAAAACCGTTTGAGCCGAGAGAGCGCGATTACGCATATGCAGGTTCTTTTTATTTCTTCGCTATGTGGATTGGAATTGGGGTTTATGCGATTTATGATTTCATTCATAGTAAACTGAAAAATGCAAATACAAGTGCTATTGTAGCAGCGGCTCTAGGAGCAATTGTTCCATTAATAATGGGAGCTCAGGGTTGGGATGATCATGATCGTAGTGGAAAAACTTCAGCACGAGATTTAGCTTATAATTATTTGCAGTCTTGTGAAAAGAATGGAATCATTTTTACAAATGGTGATAATGATACATTCCCACTTTGGTATTTGCAAGAAGTAGAAGGAATCCGAACGGATGTGCGTGTTTGTAACCTTTCTCTTATGGGGACGGACTGGTACACGAATCAAATGAAGATGCGTGCTTACGAGTCGGATCCGCTTCCGATTAAGTTTAGAGAAGACCAAATTTTGATGTATGCAGGAAATACGGACCAAATTTATTTCCTTTCGCTATTGGAATTAGTATCAATGGATGCAAGTGACGATATCATTAAAAAAGTGGTTGAAATGCGTGTCAAGGAAAATAAAACGCAAGCTAAACAAGCACTTCTGTATTTTAATTCAAAAATTGGAGCGATTGTTTCGAAGATTACTACTTCTGAATCAAATGCTTTAAAAGGAATCGAATATTTAACCAATACCGATGATTCGAATCTTGCGGAAAGTGTTTTAAAGAAATACTACGGGACGATTACTTTATTCAAAGGAGTTCAGGGAGGAAGTGTTCAGTTTGCTGAAGGAGCTGCAAGTGAACTTCAGACTTTATTGGAACAATTTGAATCGCCTTGGTCGTCTGTTGATTTTAAGGACGCAATGGCTTTTGTTCGTGATGACAATAATATGGTAAATAACGACGGAAATCGTTTTAGCTTTTTCCCGTCAAGTCGTTTTTCATTGAAAGTAAATAAAGAAAATGCAGTTAAAGCAAATATCGTCTCAAAAAGTGAAGTAAATAAATGTCCGAATAAGATTGTTTTTGAATTCAATTCTGAGCGAGACCGTTACTTAGCAAGAGATGAGGTGATGATGATGGATATTGTTGCCAATAATGATTGGAAACGAGGAATTTATTTCTCAAGCAGTCGCGGTTCATCATTCTCAATTGCATTATTGAGTTCAGGTTACATCAAGCAAGTGGGTATGGCTTACGAATTAAATCCATTGAAGGATGAACCAGTTTTCTTCAATTTGGCGAAAATGAAGAAGCATTTATTGGAGACATACACGTATGGTGAGATGAATAATCCGAAGGTCTTAACGGACTATTATGCACGTCGCCACACACAACAATATCGGGTTAACTTCTTGCTTTTAGCAGAACAATTGCTTAATCAAGGTGATAAGAAAGGAGCAATCAACTTGCTCGATAAATCAATGGAACTAATGCCTTTGGAAACTGTTCTTGATTTTGGAGAAGTCAACCAAATTGACCCAATGAATTCGTTGAAAATCAATTCAGCACACACTAATTTCATGTATCAAGGTCAAGATGTTAAAGCAAAATCAAGCGGCTGCTTGCATGAATTTGTACAACTATATTTTATGGCAGGTGACAAGAATAAAGCGACGAAATTGGGACTGAAATTGGCAGATAATTATGAGACGATTTTCAATTATTTTGAGCATAGTGCTGCAGAATATGCCGGAAATCCTGAAAATGCTGAAGATCTTTACGCCGCTCTTGACGCATGTTTCAAAATGTATGTTATTGCAAATGATCCGAAGTTTGGAGCTAAGGATGGAGCATTGGCGAAACGACTTTATAAGTTGTTTAACAAAGTATATAAAAATGACATGCCTAGAATTTACAACGAATTGCAGCAAGCGGCAAGTGATGCTGGCGAAAGTGCAGCAAGTGTTACAGGCGGTACATATTACATGGGAATGATTGCTGGACTTCAAACGAACTTAGGAGCAATGGGAGAGCACTACGGATTTTTAAAGTCATCAGGAAACCCACAACCTATTCAAAGTGATCAAGAAATGTTGGATTTGGAAAGTTTAATGAAAGAAGATACAAATTCAGATACATTGAAATAGCATGCGATTCTTCCGAGCGCCACTTATTGCAAAATTGTTGTTTCCAAGTGGCATTTGGAAAGGAAAAGAATCCGATTCGATATACCTAACCTTCGATGATGGCCCGAACCCAGAAGTCACCCCATGGGTGCTTGATTTATTGAACGAATTTCAAATAAAAGCTACTTTTTTTCTCGTCGGAAAAAACGTTAAAGATTATCCTGAATTGTTGAATCGAATAATCTCGGAAGGTCATCAAATTGGCAATCATACAATGAATCACGAATGTGGAACAAAAACGGGGTTAAACTCGTATAGATCCTCT
>JBILIY010000207.1:0-3783 GCA_044368815.1 Crocinitomicaceae bacterium | reverse complement strand
ATGGTTCACAAATCATGTGCGTTGGCGGCTCAGACATTTATGTTGTCAATTGCTGCAGAAGGATTTCATTCATGTCCAATGGAAGGATTTGACGAAAAAAGAGTGAAAAAAGCGCTCAACTTACCTCGTGGAGCGGAGATCAATATGATTATTTCCGTTGGAAAAGGAACCGAAGAGGGAATTTGGGGTCCACGTTTTCGCGTTCCGAATGAAGAAGTGATTTTTGAGCATTAGGGTTTAATTGCGAACTTATTAATTGCTAAATGCAAATGAAGAAATTATGAATTCCGTACAGTGGTAAATTTGAGTTGCGAACGAATCATTTTAGTTCTTGGTTATTCGTTCGCAATTTGCAATTCTCAATTCAATCGTTACAAACCAAATCTTCTCTCTTTAATAATTGACCTTTCAAGTTTTTCAATAAACTCATCTTTCGAGATTTCAATAGCACCATAACGGAGAATGTTATCATTGATAAATTGGGAATCTAGTAATTCAAACTCATTCCTGCGCAATATCTCAATTAAATAATGAAAGGCAACCTTGGACGAATTCGAAACCAAGGAAAACATTGATTCTCCAAAAAAGACAGCACCAATCTGAACACCATAAAGTCCACCAACCAGTTCATCGTTTTGATAGGCTTCAACGGAATGCGCAAATCCCAGTTGATTTAAATTGGAATAAGCCTGAATCATTTCCTCTGAAATCCAAACACCATCTCCCCGAAAACGAGGTAAAGCACAATGACGCATCACTTGTTCGAATTGTTTATTGATTCGAATCTCAAAAAGGTGTTTATTCAAAATCGGTCGCAGTGACTTGGCAGGTCGATAAGTCTCAATCGGAATAATTGCTCGTGGATCAGGACTATACCAACTGAATTTTCCTGTTCTGTTGGCCATTGGGAAAATTCCCTGACAATAAGCGGAAAACAATAATTTTGAATTTAATGTTTGAGGATTTCTGCTCAAATTAAAGAGTTAGCTAGAATGGTAAAATTACTTTTTTTCCTTTAATTTCGTTTTAAACCCTTAATTCAATTCCAAAACAAGTGTCAAATAAAAAACAAAATTGAGAACAATGAAAAAATATAATTGGTCATTATTAAATCCACTTCAAGTAGGACAATATGCCGAATACTTCGT
This sequence comes from Crocinitomicaceae bacterium, assembly GCA_044368815.1. GTDB lineage: Bacteria > Bacteroidota > Bacteroidia > Flavobacteriales_D > Crocinitomicaceae > UBA952. Next base: position 2,635 of record JBILIY010000207.1, on the reverse strand, counting down.
AAAGATGACTTTTACAATGTTTGGTTTTGATGTTTTTACCTCTGAAGTAGATGACAAAGGAATTGATTTTGTAATCAAAAACTCCAAGAATGATTTTTTTGAAATCCAGGTAAAATCATTAAGAATTGAAAAAACAGGATATGTTTTTCAAACAAAAGATAAGTTCGATATCGAAAATACCAATTTATTTCTTGCACTTGTTTTGTTCGCTGACAATCAAGATCCATCATTATTTTTAATAAATTCTCAAGAATGGAGAAACCCTAATGATTTATTAAAAGATAGGGAATACATTGGTTTAAAGAGTAAGCCAGAGTGGGGAATCAATATTTCGAAAAAAAACAGCCAACTTCTTGAAAAATATGTTTTTGAAAATGTTATCGAAAACATCAAATAAATAATGTGTTTTCATTTGTAGGTCCTATTCAAACCTACAAAAAAAAGTAATAACTATTAGTACACCAAACTTCTTCTTTTGAGATTTGGATGAATCTAATTTTAAAAACCGTATTTATAATCAATTTTTCAAGCCACAAGCAACTCATTACACAAATAAGCACAATGTTTACAGGTTTTCATGCATTCCGCACAGCAATGGTGATGAGAGGCATGCTTCGAACACTCATCCGCGCATGCATGGCAAACTCTGACACATATGGCATATAACTCATTTCTAAATTTTGAACCTCTTGCAACAAAATTGAGGGTTAAGGAACAAATGTCAGCGCAATCTCGACAAATAGATATACATTCGTTATTCTTCTGAATTATTGAATCAGTAAAACATATTTCACAATTGATGATGCAAGCTTCCAGCGCATCCGTTATTTCTTTGAAGTTTTTCATGGCATATCATTTTCATCAAAGTTGATGAACGTGGAATAAATTAGTTTGTAAAATGGAATTAATCTTTTGTGATTAATTGATTAAGACTGTTTATTCTATAATCAAGAAAATTAAATGAAAGAAGTCTTTGAATTTTGATAAATAAAAGTTGAATCCCATTTCTAATTTTGAGTTAAAAATGGAAATTTCTGCAGGATTAAAACATGCATACAAGGAAGCTGGGACAAGGTTAAAACTTCTACTTGATCAACTAACAGAACCTGATTTGAGAAAACGACTGCATTCTGTTCCTAATTCCATCGGTTTTTTGCTTAGGCATATTGCCGATGTTGAATTACTCTTTTCGAAAAATGTTTTTAAAGCCGTTGATATGGAAGTAAAGGCCCGAACAGTAATTGACAAAAAAGATACTGGTGAATGGACAAGCCTCAATGAACTAGTTGAATATTTGGAAAAATCACATTCCGTCTTAACAGAAATAATAGAAAATCAACCAAACGATTCTTGGGATGAATTAATTACAACCCATGAATTCGGCACGAAGACTAAAATCGAGGCCTATGGAAGAATTATTTCCCATACGGCATATCACACAGGACAGATTGCGCTGATTCTGAAATACGGAAAAACAGAAAATTAATTAGGCTTTTTTGACTTTAACGGCATTCCAACCTTTCGGCCCTTTCATGCGTTCAAATGTCACATTATCATTTTCATTAACCGAATCAATAAGTCCGTTTATATGAACAAAAATAGATTCTTGTGTTAATAGATCTTTGATGAATCCGTATCCTTTTGAGGTATTGAAAAAAGCAACTTTACCTTTTCTCACTTGATCCTCAGGCTCTTCGGCTTCTCTTCTTTGAACACCAATTTCAATGGATTCGGCATTCACTGATTTTCTCATTTTCGGATCAATCGGTTCATCGGTGATATTTCCAAATTCATCAACGTAAGCCATCATACTTTCTAGGGAACCACCTTTTGAAGAAGCTTTTCGTTCTTCTTTCTTCAATAATTTGTCTTGTCTTTTCTTTTGCTTGTTTTTTTCTTTGTCCTTCTTTAGGTAGGTCTCTTGTGATTTCGCCATTTATTTCTATTCCGTTTTTAATTAGTTAATTATAGATTTTACAAAAACGAAAGAAAAATCATAAAAAAAATTAGGATAAAATAATTCGAATTGGTCTACAAGACAAAGTTAAACATATTAACTGAATGGTAAAGAATAATCTGAATAAATGGTTTTAACCCATACAAACTTATTTTTTAATCTTAATTCCTATTAAATTAGAAATCATGAATTATAAAGATATTCCATATAATCAAGATTAATTTCTCAATAGAAATTTAATCGAATTATCAATAACTTTGTTGAAAATTGCATTTATGAGAATTAAATTAGTTAAACTCTTTGGACCTTATTCGTTGCTATTATTTTTAGTCATATTTGGATTAATCAGTACTTCCTTCTCTCAGTGTATCAATCCCGCTCAAATTGATTCTACTGTTATGTGTCCGATGAACTATGACCCAGTTTGTGGGTGCAACGGAATTACCTATTCAAATAGTTGTATAGCACAATTTTACGGAGGTGTGACATCATGGATTCCAGGTGAATGCAACGGAAACAACTCATGTATAAATCCTTCTCAGATTGACTCAACAGCAATATGTCCAACAATATTTGAACCTGTTTGTGGATGCGATAGTGTTACCTATTCAAATAGTTGTGTAGCACAATTTTACGGTGGTGTTACCTCTTGGACTTTAGGACCTTGTCAAACACAAA
>JBILIY010000135.1:0-4687 GCA_044368815.1 Crocinitomicaceae bacterium | reverse complement strand
ACACGTTACGCAATTCGTTGTGGATGAATATGATAAAAGTTTGGAATTTGGTTTTGAAGATCAAATTAAATTCATTTATCAAGAATTACGAGCCTTGGTGTTTACAACTTTGGTTTCAGCCACGGAACACAAAGAATTCCCTGATTATTTAGCGTTTCGCAATCCTGAAATCGTAAATCATTTAGCAAATTCAGAAGATCCAGCGATTAAATTTTGGAATTATCCTGTTCGAAATAGCAATAAATTCGACAAGCTTTTCGATTTACTTTGTTCGTTCAATGGAGAATTAACGATTGTGTTTTGCAATTTCAGGGAAGCTACTGAATCGGTTCGTAGTCATTTGCACGACAACGGTTACGATTCCATTATTTACCACGGAGGAATGGAACAAGACGAGCGTGAACGAGCTTTAATTCAGTTTCGAAATGGCAGCTTTCACACGTTGATTTGTACCGATTTAGGTTCACGCGGTTTGGACATTTCTGAAATTCAACACGTTGTTCATTTTCAGTTTCCTCATAGCGAAGAAGCATTTATTCACCGAAACGGCCGTACGGCACGCATGAAATCGAATGGTTCTTCCTATTTATTACTCAACAAAGACGAAAACACACCTGATTATTTGGAAGTTCCAAGATCAGAATTCAAATTACCAACAAACCTATCTCATCCAGTTGCAAGTCCTTGGGTGACATTGTATTTCAGTGGAGGAAAAAAAGATAAAATCAATAAAATCGACATCGTAGGATTTTTAGGTCAAAAAGGAAATCTATTAAAAGAAGAAATTGGCTTGATTACGGTTCTTGATTTTGCGGCCTATGCAGCTGTGAAAAGAGACAATGTGAAATCGCTTCTTGCGACAATTCGCCACGAAAAAGTGAAAGGGAAGAAGTTGAAGATTGAAATCTCCAAATAATTTTGATTTTTAAAAATCCTCCAAAGGGTTCTGTGAAAATGTCAGTTAAGTCCACGTTTTCCTATCTAATTATTGGTTCAGTAACATTTGAAAAATAAGTTTCAAGTTTAATGCGAATATAAAGTAGTCGCTTAACCAATCATTTCTTACTTTTATGTATCAAATATTGATATATGAAAACCCTAATTTCTTGGATTGCTCACAATAACGACTTTGAAAATGGTAAAGTTTTAGAAACTGGACCGACGGCTAATTTTCATCGTTATTTTTATAAGTCCGATCGACATATAATTCTATCCTCGTCTTCGGGTGGAGATACCCGTTCTGAGTTATTGATTAATTATCTTAGTCGGACGTATCCGGATCGTATTTTTGAATTGCGCTACATGGGAATTCAAGATCCGATTGACCATAGAGAAATTCAAGGAAAAGTAAATCCGTTTTTAATTGAATTAAAAGAGGACGCAATTGATGTATTTGTCTCTCCTGGAAGCCCAGCAATGCAGGTGGTTTGGTATCTAAGTCATTTGTCATTGAATTTGAATACGACACTTTATCAAATGCGAGAGGCTCGTCATACGAAGTCCAAGGATAAGCCGGAACTTGTTAAAATTGCCTTTGAGAAATCATCTTTGCCTGTTACGGCTATGTATCACCAAGAAGAAATCAAAAAAAATACGGGTGATGAGTATTTTATAACTCCAACAATAAAAAAGATTTATGAAAATGCTGCAAAAGTAGCGCAAGTGGATGGTGTAACTGTTTTGATTCTGGGTGAAAGTGGAACTGGAAAGGAAAATCTTGCAAAATACATTCACAAAAACTCCATTCGAAGTGCGCAGCAATATGTTACTGTGAATTGTTCTGCATTTAGTGATACGTTGCTCGAGTCAAGGTTGTTCGGATATAAAAAGGGTGCATTTACTGGTGCGGATAAAGATTCGCAAGGACTTTTTGAGTTAGCGGATAAAGGCACAATTTTTTTGGATGAAATAGGTGATATTTCGCCTTATATGCAACAGGTTTTGCTTCGTGCTTTGCAAGAAAAGGAAATTATGCCGCTTGGAGGAAAAGCGAAAAAAGTGGACGTCCGTGTAATTGCTGCAACAAATCAAAATCTTGTGAAGTTGTGTGAGGAAGGAAAATTCAGATGGGATTTATACTATCGATTATCAGTTGTGGAACTGGATTTACCGTCGTTGGCAGATCGGGGAAAAGCGGACATTAAAGGGATGATAGACCATTTTTTAACGCAGAAAAAAAAGGAATTTCATCGTCCTAAAAAATTGTCGTTGGAAAAAGATGCGATTGAAATTTTATTGAATTATTCCTACCCTGGAAATGTGCGTCAATTGGAAAACATAATTTCAAGACTTTATGTTTTTAATGAAGAAACCGTTAATGCTGACGTTTTACCAAAGAGATTAAAGCAGGCGCCGAAAGATCAGCCGATGAATATGGAATTTATCGAAAAAGAACACATTATTCGTGTGCTCAATCATTTTAAAGGAAATAAGCGACAAACAACTCTCGCGATTGGTTGGTCAATCAATACTTTGGAGGCGAAAATGAAGAAATACGGCCTACAAACGGGTAAAGCTTGAATTTTATAGAAAATATCAAATATTTATATACTTTACGTTTTTTGATATATTAACGAGGAATTAATTACCTAAATAATTCATTTTTTAGAATGGCATGTGGTTTGTCTTAGGCAATCGAACTTTTAAAAATCGAACCACATGTTGCAAGAAATCTCAAAAATTAGTCAGGAAGAAAAGCGTAAAAATGAACTGATTTTGTATCAATTTCAATTGTCCTTTTTATCCGGTAGTTTTTCTTCATTGGAGGATATTTTAGATGACACAGGAATCTATTTCCGAAGAATGAATAAATCACGTGCGATAGCTTACTTATTTGGTTTATTGCACAATGATGATAATCGAAAAAAGTTTCTTTGGGTTGAAGTTAAATATGGCTACAGTTACGATCAAATCCCAGGTGAACATGTAATTGAAATTCGATATATGGATCCAGATCCAAGTGATTTGCCAGAAACTACCGAATATAATTTTGGTGATAAACCGCGAGAATTTCTAAAAGAAATGGTTTTTCGTTTTGCATTGAAAATAACCAAAGGAAGAATCACGCGCATTAGAACTCCTAGAAAAGTAATAGAATCAATTGTTCAATTGGAATTGAATAACTAAATAAAACGAAGAAATATGATTAAAAAAAACGAGAAATCACAAGACGAAAAAACATCCTATCCACCCTTGAGGAATCAAGCGGATGCCGTTCGCTATTTTATTCAAACCATGGACATAGACATGTTGTACCACATCCTCGATGAAAAAATGACATTTCAGGATTTTCCAAGAAATGAGTTTCTATTAAAATTGGAACGAGTCATAGGTGATTTTAAAGCAAATGGAGATACATTTTTGAATGCAATTGAGGGACGGTGCGGTCAATGCTCAAAGGATAAGTCAGGCTTTTTATTCGTAGGAAACAATAGTAAAATGTTCATGAATTTGCTCTTCGATCTTTCCAGTGGAGAAGTAAAAGACCTATATGAATGTTCGAATTTTAAAACGAATTTTGATCGGCAAAATTTTACTAAAAGACTATGGATTGATGACTTGGGTGATTTGCCTTTTTAAAATTATTTCATCACAACTATTGGTGGGTTTAAAGTATTGAGAAAATCTAAAAATAAAAATTTGTTAACAATTAAATTAAATATGATGCAAAACAAAACAACACTTTACCATTTTATCGTAGATCAAAGTGGTTCTATGTCTGGTTTAGAGGATCAGACAATCTTGGGTTTCAACACGCAGTTGAGAACGATTCAGTCATTAAAAAATGAATTTCCAGATCAGAATTATCTTTGTTCCTTAACTTTTTTTAATCATGAGATTACGGACCAGATTCTATATGGAGAAGTCAATGCGATAAGTCCGTTAACAAGTCAAACTTATTCGCCAAATGGTTCTACAGCACTTTTGGATGCCATTGGAAATTCCATTTATGGAATCAAAACGCGATTTGGAATAGAACTTCAGAACGATGAAATTTCAATCGTTTTGGTAATTATTACAGATGGGCATGAAAATTCATCGCGTCTATATTCATATCCAGAGGTAGCACAAACGATAAAAGAACTTGATGAAACAGGAAAATGGACTTTTAGTTTTCTGGGCGCTGATTTCGATGCAATTCACACTTCACAAATGCTGAATATTCGAAGTGAAAACGTCATGAATTTCGATAAATCCGATTACTGTGGTCTAATGGGTGATGTGAGTGATTCTATTCGAACTTATGCGAAAGAAAAATCTTCTGGAAATTTAAAACGAGATATTTTTGACATCTTCAAAATCAAAGATCGCCGAAGCACAAAATAAACTCAACGAACTGATCTAAAGGTACATCTATCAAACATCAGAATCTTCAAAAGAAACTTTGATATGTCTCAAAAAAAAACTTGAAAGTATCGAATTTGTACCTTCAGCATCAGTTGTTTTGAATCAATCGAAATGTTTTGAAATGAATTAGCAAATAAGAATCAACTTGAATGGCTATTCTTTTCTTTATCCATTTTCAGAAGCGTTATTTTCTCCATTCAAAAAATGTCCAATACCTAAAATTTGATTTTGTAATTCTTCTGCTTCCTTAAATTTATGGGATCGAACTAATTCTTCTCTTAATTGAATTAATTGGGCAAAGTCTTTTTTCATTAGCGCATAAAAATTCTCAATGGTTTCC
>JBILIY010000134.1:0-4726 GCA_044368815.1 Crocinitomicaceae bacterium | reverse complement strand
CATTTGCCACGGAACGATGTTTGAATGGTGCTCCATTGCTGAAATAATAATTTCATCTCCGGCTTGCAATAATTCTCCGTAGGAAGAAGCAACTAAATTTATTCCGTCTGTTGTTCCCTTTGTGAATATGATTTCCTCCGATTTTCGTGCGTTGATGTATTTCTGAATGCGTTTTCTGGATTCTTCATATTCTGTAGTCGCTTTCTGACTCATAAAATGCACGCCACGATGAATATTAGCATTTTCTTTCGAATAGAATTTGTTAATAGCATCAAGCACAATCTGTGGTTTTTGAGAGGTTGCTCCGTTGTCGAAATAAATCAAATTCTTCCCGTAAATCTGTTGACGCAAAGCTGGAAATTCTTCTCGAATCTCGCGAACGCTAAATGGTTTTTTGGTAGTTTCACCCATACTTCGACAAATTTACGAATTCAGTTATTTTGAATCATTCTAAACAAAGAAATTTCTACAAAAAATGTTATTTAAATCACACACCTTTACCTTTCAAAACAACGTAGGGTATTAAAAGTTCTTCCAACGAGATGCCTCCGTGCTGAAACGTGTTACCGTAATAATTCACAAAATGGTTGTAGTTATTGGGATAAACAAAGAAATCTTGTTCTCTTGAAAAGACGAATTCCGATGAAAGTTTCAATTTCGGAAGAAAGGCATCTGCCGGATTTTTAATGACAAAAACTTCCTTTTCATTGTAGCTTAATCCTCGGCCAACCTTGTAACGCAGATTGGTATTGGTACTTCGCTCTCCTACAATTTTTACAGGATTCGTTACTTTAATAGTTCCGTGATCGGTTGTAATGATTAATCGCATTCCTGACTCCGCAATTTTCCGAACAATATCGAATAAAGGTGAATGTTCAAACCAAGAAACGGTGATCGAACGATATGCTGCTTCATCATCTGCTAATTCGCGAATTACTTCCATTTCCGTTCTAGCGTGAGAAAGCATATCCACGAAATTATAAACGATAAAATTCACGTCATTTTCCTTCCAAACGTGAAACTGATCACCTAACTTTTTGCCTGCTTCGTAATTGGTAATTTTATTGTAACTCCATTTGACGTTCTTTCCAAGTCGTTTCAAATTGGCCTCTAAGAAGTCTTTTTCGTGTAAGTTTTTACCTCCTTCATCTTCTTCATTTTTCCAAAGGTTTGGAAATCGTTTTTCAATCTCCGATGGAAGCAAACCTGCGAAAAAAGCATTTCGCGCGTAATGTGTAGCCGTTGGTAAAATAGAATAAACGATTTCTTCTTCTTCTTTATTGAAATACTTTGAGAAAATCGGTTCCAACATTTTCCATTGGTCGTATCGCAAGTTATCGATTACCAAAACAACAGACTTTTCAGTTCCAATTTTTGGTGCGATTTTTTGTTTGATGACATTTTGAATCATCAGTGGCGCGTCGTCAGTTCCATTCAACCAACCTAAATAATTGTCTTCAATGAAATCTGCAAATGTGTGATTGGCCTCCTTCTTTTGCATTTCCAAAATTTGGCGCATTCCAGTGTCTTCAATATTTTCGAGTTCTAATTCCCAATAAACTAATTTGGCATAAAGTTCTTTCCATTCTTCGGCATCCAAACGATCGTTGAGCATCATTCCCAATTGTCGAAACTCTTGCTGATAATTTGAATTTGTTTTTTGCGAAACAAGTTTAGAATGCTCCAAATTTTTCTTCAAACTCAGTAATATTTGATTTGGATTGACTGGTTTGATGAGGTAATCCGCAATTTTACTTCCGATTGCCTCTTCCATAATATGTTCTTCCTCACTTTTGGTAATCATCACCACAGGCACAAGTGGATTCGTTTCTTTGATTTTCGACAATGTTTCCAGACCTGAAATCCCAGGCATATTTTCGTCCAGAAAAATGATGCTGTAATTGGTTTCATTGCACTTGTCGATTGCATCTGCGCCATTTGTCACGGCATCCACCTCGTAACCTTTTGATTCCAAAAAGAGAATGTGAGGTTTCAACAATTCAATTTCATCATCTGCCCACAGAATTTTATCGACCATTTTCCTTTATTTTTAATAGTTTTGAATAGAATTTTAAAGTTACTCAATTGCGACCTAATTATAATCGAAATAACAAGAAGAAAATATTTAACGACCCAGTCTATGGATTTATTTCAATTCCTGACGACATTATTTTCGATGTAATCGAGCATCCATACATGCAACGTTTGCGTCGGATCATGCAATTGGGACTGAGTCATTTGGTTTATCCAGGGGCCATTCACACGCGTTTTCATCATGTTTTGGGAGCGATGCATTTGATGGTTCAAGCTGTTTCAACTTTGCGGCGAAAAGGACACGAAATTACTTCTGAGGAAGAGCGGGCGGTTTGTTTAGCGATTCTCTTGCACGATATCGGTCACGGGCCATTTAGTCATGCCTTGGAATTCGATATCGTTTCTAGGGTAAGTCATGAGGATATTTCCGGTTTTTTTATCGAACGCATGAGTCGTGAATTTGGGGATGATTTGTCACGAGCGCTATTGATTTTTCAGAATAAATACAATAAGCCATTTTTACATCAATTGGTTTCGAGTCAATTGGATATGGATCGCTTAGATTATTTGAATCGAGATAGTTTTTATTCTGGTGTTAGCGAAGGGATCATTGGAAGTGATCGTTTGATTGAGATGTTGAATGTACATGAAGGGAATTTGGTTCTAGAAGAAAAAGGAATTTACTCCATCGAGAAATTCATTGTTGCACGTCGCCTGATGTATTGGCAAGTGTATTTGCACAAGACGGTTGTCTCCGCTGAATTCATGCTTATTCACACACTTCGAAGAGCCAAAGAATTGGTGAAATCAGGTGAAACCTTGTTTGCCAGTGAACCTTTGCAATTTTTCCTAAATAATGATATCACTCATCAAGATTTTCAATCGAAACCTGAAGTGTTGGATTATTTCGCGCAATTGGATGATTTCGATATCTTGAGTGCAATCAAGGAATGGCAAAGACATTCGGATAAGATTCTATCCACCCTTTCTCAAAGTATTGTGAATCGCAGGTTATTTAAAATTGAAATTTCCAAAGATCCGTTTACCCAAGCGCGAATTGAAATGGAAAAAGAATTTGCTCGTTCGATGTTCGATCTGAACGGAAATGAAGTGGATTATTTCGTTTACTCCGACGTTCTTTCAAACAAAGCCTACAACCAAGACAAGCAAAACATCAACATGCTCATGAAAAACGGTGAAATCATCGATTTGACGAAAGCTTCCGATAACCTGAATATTTCAGCACTTGCTCAGCCGGTTGAGAAGTATTTTTTGTGTTATCCGTTGAAAAAAGGTTAAGAAACTCGAATTTAATTTAGCCAATTCAAGCCCCCAGAGACGCTAAAGATATCACGTTGACCCCATCATTTCGCGTATAGCTAATACCAGTTCCTGTGATAATGTTCAATGATTTTGGCAAACCAACTTTATCAGTGTCAATTACTGAAACGAATTTTTTCAAACTTTTGGCAGCGTCTTCAATTTGGCCAGTTCCTAACTTAATTTCAAAAGCAGACCACTCACCAGTGTATTTTTGTACAATTGCGTCAACCTCCAAACCACTTGAGTCGTGATAATGGTAAACTTTTGCGTCATTCACTTGAGCGTAAACACGAAGTTCGTGAACAGCAAGTGATTCGAATAAAAATCCTGTGAATTTTAAATTATTCAACAGCGACTTTTTGTCGATTCCCAAAGAAGCAACTGCAAGCGCCACATCTGAAAAATGTCGTTTTGGAGCCTTTCGTAACGAAGATGATGAACGAATATGAGGATTCCAAGCTGGTTGATTTTCGGTGATCATCAGTCGGTCGAGCGCATCTAGGTAATCGTATATGGTTGGGCGGGATAGATCCTTGTTTTCCTTTTCTCGAATATCGGATTCTAACGTTTTAATTTCAACCATAGTCGCTGTATTTCGCGCTAGTGAACGCAAAAGGTTTCGGACTTTGATTGGGTCACGTTTTGTATTTGAAACACGGCTCATATCGACTTCTGCCAGTAAATCAACATAGGCGCGATTCAAATCTCTTGCTTGTCGAATACTTTTTCGCATTAGGCCAGGTAAACCACCGATTACAATTCGTTCAACGATGAATTCTAAATCAGTTGGCTCGTCATGAATCTCGATTTTTTCACCTTCAAATAGTTTGTTCAAACTAATTTTCCCAGAAGAAAACCCCATTTCTTGCCAGCTCATGGTACGCATATCTAAAATGGTAAAACGACCTGCGCCTGAATGCATTTTAATACTTTCTTCCGGGTTGGCTGAGCCTGTCAGAATAAATTGAGCCACGTTTTTTCGATTGTCCACTTCGTGACGGACATAATTCCAGATTTTCGGGTATTCTTGCCATTCATCAATAAGTCGAGGATTTTCTCCTTGCAACAAACGTTGAGGGGCCGTTTCCATTAAAAGCGGAACTTCTGGATTTTGGTCCATTTTCAAAACACTCTTTGAATGCTGCTTTGCAGACTCAGTTTTACCGCATGCTTTCATACCCCGGATAAGCAGTGCTCCTGCAGAATCTAGTTTGCTGAGCAACTCCTTGTCTGTTAGTCTTTCTATGTATTGATAGTCTGTATTCATTCGGATACAAAGATAGATATATTTTACATTTTTAGAGCTTTTTATTTTACATAAATTGAAATATATTATTTACAAAAATGGAATTTATTGATTTACATAATT
>JBILIY010000133.1:0-4753 GCA_044368815.1 Crocinitomicaceae bacterium | reverse complement strand
AAACGAATTACTTTCAACGAAATCACCAAATCAGCCATTTTAAAGGCAATTGAGAATCCAAGACAAATAAATAAGGAATTGGTAGATGCACAACAAGCCAGACGGGTTTTGGATCGAATTGTTGGATTTGAGTTGTCACCTGTTTTATGGAAAAAAGTTCGTCCGAGCTTGTCTGCTGGAAGGGTTCAATCAGTTGCTGTTCGGTTGATTGTAGAGCGTGAAAAAGAAATCGATGCTTTTAATTCAAATCCGTTTTTTAGAGTTAATGGTCAGTTTAAATCAACTAAAGGGGTTCTAAAAACTGAGTTTTCAAAACAACTTGTGAATGAAAAAGAATCGGAGAATTTATTGGAGGTCTGCAAAACCACTGATTTTTTTGTTGAAGATATCCAGACAAAACCAGCTACTCGAACACCAGCGGCGCCTTTCACGACTTCAACGCTTCAGCAAGAGGCCAGTTTGAAGCTAGGGTTTTCCGTTACGAAGACCATGTCGGTTGCTCAACGCTTGTATGAATCAGGATTGATAACTTATATGAGAACTGATTCGGTTAATCTATCTCAAACGGCGATTAATGCTGCAAAAGATACGATTGAAAAAAATTACGGCTCGAATTATTCAAAGATTCGAAAATTTACAACCAAATCCGCAGGAGCCCAAGAAGCTCACGAAGCCATTCGTCCAACAGATTTTAATCGTTCGGAAATCGATGGTGATCGCGATGAAGAAAGATTATACGACCTAATTTGGAAACGTGGTATTGCAAGCCAAATGGCGGATGCACAGTTAGAGCGAACCACCATCAAAATCGGCGGTTTAAAAACGCAAGATTATTTTGCAGCTAAAGGTGAAGTAATCAAATTTGATGGCTTTCTAAAAGTTTACATTGAATCTAGTTCAGATGAAAATGAAGAAGATGAAATGGAAGGTTTGCTTCCTGCTGTTGAATTGAATGAAAAACTTTCCGTTGACTCAATCACTGCAGTTGAACGATTTACCCGACCACCTGCTCGCTATGTAGAAGCATCACTGGTAAAGAAACTTGAAGAATTGGGAATTGGTCGTCCATCCACTTACGCGCCAACCATTTCAACCATTCAGAAAAGAGGATATGTTGAGAAAAAGGAACGGGAAGGTGCGCTAAGAAATTATGTTAGTTTGACATTGAAAAAGGATTCCATTTCAAAAGAAATTAAATCTGAAACCACAGGTAAAGATAAAAACAAACTTTCCCCAACAGACATTGGAATCGTTGTGACGGATTTCTTGAACACACACTTCGAGCGAATAATGGATTACAATTTCACGGCGAAAGTTGAAGCGGAGTTCGATGAAATTGCATCCGGTAAAATTGAGTGGACAAAAATGATGCATACGTTTTATTCGCCTTTTCATGAAAATGTTGAGTCAACGCTTGAACATTCAGATCGTGCAACAGGAGAACGAGAATTGGGTGTTCATCCAACATCTGGCAGAAAAATTATTGCTAGAATAGGTCGATTTGGTCCGATGATTCAAATTGGTGACGAGAAAGAAGATGGAGAAAAAGCACTTTTTGCATCGCTTCAGCCAAGTCAGTCGATTGGTTCAATAACATTGGAAGATGCCCTTGAGCTTTTCAAATTACCACGATTACTTGGAGATCTTGATGGTCTTGAGGTTAAAGCGAATACCGGTAGATTTGGACCTTATGTTCAGGTTGGAAAAACATTTGTTTCCATTCCAAAAGGCGAGGATCCAATTTCAATTTCACTTGAAAGAGCACTAGAATTGTATACTGAAAAACAAACCGCTGCAGCGAACAATTTGATAAAAACCTTCGATAGTAGGGAAGACGTTCAACTTCTCAATGGTCGATACGGTGCTTATTTGAAAATTGGAAAAAACAATTATAAACTTCCTAAAGATAAAAAACCTGAGGAATTGACACTAGCTGAATGTTTGGAAATCGCTGAGAATCAAGGAACGAAAAAAACGACTAAAAGAAAATAAATCTTCTAAATTCCATATTTTTATACATTTGTATTATGAATGGCAGTGTCAATAAAGTAATTCTAATTGGTAATCTCGGTAAAGATCCAGAAATCAAAAGATTAGATAATGGTGTGGTTATCGCATCATTTCCTTTAGCTACCTCTGAGATTTTTACTGATAAATCGACTGGTGAGAAAAGAGAAATCACGGATTGGCACGACATAGTTCTATGGCGGGGGTTAGCGGAGGTTGCTGAAAAATATATCCGAAAAGGCACAAAAGTTTACGTTGAAGGAAAATTGAAAAAGCGCTCATGGCAGGATAAGGAAGGAAACAATCGTTATGCTACTGAAGTTGTTGGAGACGATTTGACAATTCTATCACGACCTGACGCAGATAGATCAACATCATCTTATTCAACGGAAGGTAAACCCTCAAGCCCTTCAGCTATGCCAGATTTATCGCCATCATCGGATGATAATGTACCATTTTAAGTCGAATGAATAGTTCTGATCCTTCCAGTCAAAATTTGTATCAAGTCGTTGAATTCGGCTTCAGTTCATCTACGTTACTTTATTTACTTCTAGTTTTGGTTTTGTTGTTTTTGGCGGCGCTGATGTCTGGCTCCGAATCCGCTTTTTTCTCTTTGAAACCAGCTGAAACAGATTCACTTAAAAAGGAAAACACGCCTAAAGCTAAGATGATTCTAGAGTTGATTTCCAAACCAAAGGAACTTTTGGCAACACTGTTGATCATTCATAATTTCGTTAATGTAGGGGTTGTAATTCTTTCTACGTTTATAATGGATCAATTAATTCCTACAAAACCTGGAACTGAATTGTCGCGCTTTTTATTAGAGGTGGTTGGAATTACCTTTCTAATTCTTTTGACAGGCGAAGTTATTCCCAAGATATTCGCAACTAGAAATGCTTTGCGGGTTGTTAATTGGGTAGCTTATCCACTAAATGTGTTTCGTACGACGCCTCCAATTTCTTGGATTAAGCTTATATTGGTAAAGGGTTCATTCTTTATTCAAAAAATGACAAAAAGTTCGGTTCAAGTTACAACGGATGAATTGGAGCAAGCTTTGGCTCTAACCAAAGAAGATTCGGATTCAGAAGAAGATCATAAAATTCTAGAAGGAATTGTTCGTTTCGGTAAAACGGAAGCCTGTCAGATTATGACACCAAGAGTTGATTTGGAAGCAATTGATGCAGAATCGAACATAAAAGAAGTATTTGATTTTATTTTGGAAGCAGGGTATTCGAGAATTCCAGTCTTTAGAGATTCACAGGATAATGTTATTGGTATTTTATATATTAAGGATTTACTTCCATTTTTGGATCAATCCGAAGATTTTGATTGGAAAGTTGTTTTGAGAAAACCATTCTTCATTCCCGAAAATAAAAAAATCAATGATTTACTTCAGGAATTTCGTAAAATGAAGATGCACATGGCGATTGTCGTTGATGAATATGGAGGGGCAAGTGGAATTGTTACTTTGGAGGACATTCTTGAGGAAATTGTTGGAGAAATAACGGACGAGTTTGATGAAAATGACATTCCTTTTGTTAAACTTGATGAAAACACCTATAATTTTGAAGGTCGAACCTCACTTAACGACTTTTACAAAATAATGGAAACTGAAGGTTCAGATTTTGAGTCGATAAAAGGAGATGCAGAGACATTGGGTGGTTTTATTGTTGAACAAGCGGGTAGAATTATGAGAAACAATGAATTCATTACTATTTCTAATTACAAGATGATTGTTGTTTCCTCTGATAAAAAAAGAATTAGGAACGTAAAAGTTGTCAAAATGCAGGAACATGAATAAAATCCTTTTGATTTGCTTGTTAATGTTTGTGTTATGCGCTTGTAAGACTGACGCCCCTGTTCCTAAGCCTCCTGCGTACCTAAGAACCGAATTGCCAGAACATAGCTACCGATTCGTATCCAACGATTGTCCTTATGAATTAAAATTAGCAGATATCTACAACTACAAACCTTGTATTTTTCAGAAATCTAATTTTTGTATGCAACAAATTGATCTTGGGCCATTAAATGGCTCTTTATTTCTTTATTACATTAATATCGCATCTAAAGATTCTTTGCCATCGATAATCAATTATGCAAATGATAAAGTCGATGAGCATAAAATTAAGGCAGATAAAATTGATTTTAGACAATTGATTGATAAGGATAAACGTGTTTTTGGAACTTTCTTTGAGCTAAAAGGAAACGTTGCTACTAACTTTCAATTTTATCTGACCGACTCGACAAACCATTTTGTAAGAGGAGAAGTTCTTTTGAATTGCAGACCAAATTATGATTCCCTAAAACCTTCACTTGAATATCTGAAACAAGATCTACTCGAACTAGTGAATAACTTTAAATGGAAGTCCAAACAAAATTAGTTTCAGTTTCCCTCGGTTCAAATCTCGGAGACAAAAAACAGAACCTCACAGTTGCAATAAATAAATTAGATTCTAAGGTTGGTACAGTTCTAGAAATTTCTGATTTTTTTACAAGTAAGCCTATTGGATTTACAAGTGAGAATAATTTTGTCAATTGTTGTTGTTCCATTAATACCACTTTAACAATACAAGAATTAATTTTAACTACTCAAGAGATTGAAATTGAGATGGGTAGACGGAAATTAAAAATCAATGAATACGAAGATCGAATTATTGATATCGACATTATTTTTTATGAAAATGAAATTGTAAAAGAGCCAAATGTCAAGATTCCACACACAAGTTTTAGAAAACGGGATTTTGTG
>JBILIY010000364.1:0-15675 GCA_044368815.1 Crocinitomicaceae bacterium | reverse complement strand
CCAACTGTTAATGGAATATCGTTTGTGTTCGCAACTGCTGTTCCAGCTGGAAAAGCTGTTCCGCCCCATAATGTTTCAGTTGGAGCTGTTCTTTTGAATAACACACTAGGCTCACCGAAGAAGAAGTCGGTTTTGAAGTAATCAATTCCATCTATAGTAGACATTGTTTCAACAGCCGTATAACCATTAAAGCCACCAACGAAACCAATTGCATCAAATCCTGTAGCTGCTTCAACGAAAGCATATTCTAAAGTCGTTGTATTGAAGGTAACATCGTAAGTACCAGCAACCCCTGGGATGTCATTTCCGAAACCTCCAAGCTCTGCTGTTCCCGCTGGGAATCCTGCTCCTCCCCAGTTAGTGGCCCAATCACTATCCAATCGGAATTTGATTCCACCATCCACACCAACAACAACACCAGTTGCCTCATAAACGATTCCGTCAGAAGACGTCATTGGAATATCTGGATCAGAACCCCAGTTTGTAAATTGCCCTACAATTCCCATTGTTTGAGCAAAAGTTAACGTGCTAAAAGCAAACGCAGAAATTAAAGTAAACAGTTTTTTCATAATTTTTAGTTTTTAGTTACTTAGTGTCACTTTGACAAGTTCAAATATACGTACTATTTTTATTTTCCAAAAATTATTACTTTTTTTTTCATTTTTTTTTGAAAATTTTAGAATTTAACCTCTGAAAAAATTTGAAATCATAAATACTTAGTGTATTTTTGACACATTCAAATCTAATATGAACAACTATTCTAGAAAAAAATCAAAACACACTGAAGTTTTCGAGCCATTTAACCTGGTTGTTTTCGGTGGAGACGGTGATTTAGCATTGAGGAAAATTTATCCTGCTCTTTTTCACAGACAAATTGATGGACAGTTGTTGTGCGAATACAACGTTATTGCAATCACAAGAAAAGATCCAACTGATTCAACTTTCTACACCGATATAGTTCGTTTTTTAAAAGAAAGTACGGACGACTCCGAAATAGATATCGAAATTGATACGTTCATTCAAAAAGTTAAATTGATTTCTGCTCCTGAAGCTTCTGTTGAAGGTTATTCTGAATTATCTGCTTTTTTGAATAGTTTTCCGAATTTTCAAAACATCTATTATTTTTCAACTCCTTCTTCAGCTTTCGGTCCCATTGCTCAAGCATTAAAAAATTCGGGACTCGTAAAGAAAACGAGCAAGGTTGTTCTTGAAAAACCTCTTGGATATAGTTTGGAATCTTCGAAATCAATTAACGAAGACATTATTAAAGCCTTTAACGAGAAACAAATTTATCGCATTGATCATTATCTCGGAAAAGAAACAGTTCAGAATCTCATGGTTCTTCGATTTGCAAATAATCTATTTGAGCGCGCTTGGGATTCGGAACACATCGATAACATTCAAATTACCGTTTCTGAAAGTTTAGGTGTAGAAAAACGTGCTTCCTATTATGATAATAGTGGTGCACTTTTGGATATGGTTCAAAATCACTTGTTACAACTTTTGTGTTTGGTTGCCATGGAACCACCTCACACGTTGGAGGCAGATGAAGTTCGAAATGAAAAATTGAAAGTGCTTCGTGCAATGCGTTTGTTCAATAAGAAATCTGTTTTAACGGATACAGTTAAAGGTCAATATACAAGGGGAATTGTAAAAGGTGTTGAAGTTCAGTCTTATTTAGAAGACATTGAAAAATTTAACTCCAAAACGGAAACTTTTGTAGCGATAAAGGCTTATGTAGATAATTGGCGATGGAAAGAAGTCCCTTTTTATTTGCGAACAGGTAAACGCATGTTGAAACGCTATTCTGAAATCGTCATCAATTTCAAGGAAGTTCGACACAACATTTTTCCATCTAAAGAAAAATTGAACAACAACAAATTAATTATCCGTTTACAACCTGAGGAACGCATCGAATTGGTGCAAATGACAAAAATTCCAGGGCCAGGAGGTTATCGTTACAAACCTATTGCCCTCAAACTTGATTATTTGGATTCTTTCAAAGAACGTTTTCCAGAAGCCTATGAGCGCTTAATCATCGATGTGATTCGTGGAAACCAAACTTTGTTTATGCGTCAAGATGAATTAGAAGCAGCTTGGACATGGATCGAATCAATAACGAGTAATTGGAAAGCCACTGGAATGAATAATATCTTATATGAAGCGGGAACTTGGGGTCCAGGAGACGATATTATGGACGAAGGATCAACTTGGATTACGAAAACATGGAAAGAATCATGAATCGCTTTGAAACAAGGGAATTCTTAGAGGATTCATTAGCGGATGAACTACTAAAAGTTCTTGCAGAATCGATTGAGAAGTACGGAAACGCAACACTACTTCTTTCCGGCGGATCAACTCCCAAAGGCTTATTTAAGAAATTAAGTGAGCGAAAATTCCCTTGGAAAAATATAACGATTGGACTCGTCGACGAACGTTTTGTGAATAATTCAAGTGAATACTCGAATGAAAAACTAATTCGTGAAACGCTTTTACAAAATGAAGCCAAAGATGCGACATTTATCCCAATGGTTTATGACGATTTAGATGAAATAAATAATTTGAAACTCGCTCAAAAAGCGTATGAAAAATTGGAGCGTTTGGATGCTGTTATTCTTGGAATGGGCGATGATGGGCACACTGCCTCAATTTTCCCTAACGATCCAGAATCAGAAATAGCTGTTAACACACAGGAATTAATCGTTTCAACAAAAGCACCAAATTTCCCAACCAATCGGATCACATGTTCACTTAAATTCTTGCAGGGAGCGAAGAGAACATTTTTATTTTTTACTGGAGAAAATAAACTTAAAGTTTTAAATGATTCTGTTGCTAAAAAACACCCAATAGCTCACTTTTACAATCCAAATACCGATATTTATTACGCAAATTAATTTTTTATGAACCAGCGAATAATAGATGTAACAAACCGAATAATTGAAAGAAGCAAGCCAACTCGCGAAAAGTATTTGCAAGATATGAAAACGGCATGCGAAGATGGCGTGACTCGTAAAAATTTGCATTGTGGGAATTTAGCGCATGCTTTTGCAGGTTGCTCATCGCACGAAAAAAATGAATTGTCGGAAAATGTTACTCCAAACCTAGGAATCATAACGGCATACAATGATATGCTTTCTGCCCACAAAACCTATGAAAACTATCCTGAAAAACTAAGGGATTTTGCTGTGAAACACGGTGCCGTCGCTCAAGTTGCGGGTGGAGTTCCAGCGATGTGCGATGGTGTTACGCAAGGACAAGTGGGAATGGAACTTTCGTTGTTTAGCAGAGATGTCATAGCTCTATCAGCCGCAGTTGGTTTAACACACAATATGTTTGACGCGGGAATCTATTTAGGGATCTGCGATAAAATCATTCCGGGCTTGATGATGGGAGCGCTTCGTTTCGGTCATTTACCTGCAGTTTTTGTTCCAGGTGGCCCAATGCCATCAGGAATTAGTAACGATGAAAAAGCACGCATCCGCCAAGAATTCGCTGAAGGAAAAATAGGACGAGACGAATTACTCAAAGGAGAATCAGATTCGTATCACTCTCCAGGGACGTGTACCTTCTATGGAACAGCAAATAGCAATCAAATGCTCATGGAAATCATGGGATTGCAGTTGCCAGGATCCAGTTTTGTAAATCCAGGAACGGAATTAAGAGAATTATTAAATGAAGAAGCAGTAAAAGTATCCAAAATCAATTCGTTGAAAGGATTTGAGGCTTCTTTAGCTAATTTGTTTGATGAAAAAACGATTGTAAATGGAATAATTGGTTTACTTGCTACGGGTGGTTCAACAAATCATACGATTCACTTGATTGCGATTGCACGTGCGGCAGGAATCATTATCAATTGGGAAGATATGTCTGATTTATCTGAGATTATTCCTTTATTGACACGCATGTATCCAAATGGTGCTGCAGATGTTAATCATTTTCACGCTTCTGGTGGAATGGCATTGGTAATCAGAACTTTAATAGAAAACGGATTATTGCACGAAGATGTAATGACAATTGTTGGTAAAGGTCTTAATCGTTACACCCAAGAACCAAAAATTAATAACCACGAATTAATTTGGACAGATGGACCAATAGCAAGTTTGAATGAAAGCATTGTTCGACCTGCAACTAATCCATTTTCAAATAATGGAGGCATTAAAATTCTAAAGGGTAACATTGGAAGATCGGTAATTAAAACCGCAGCTGTTGCTGAAGAAAATTTCATTATTGAAGCTCCAGCAATCGTATTCGACGAACAACTAGATTTGATTGCGGCTTTTAAGCGAGGTGAATTGGAAAAAGATTTCATTGCTGTTATTCCTTTTCAAGGTCCAAAACAAAATGGTATGCCTGAACTTCACCAGTTAACCCCTACCCTAACCGTTTTACAAAAACGAGGTTTTAAAGTTGCTTTGGTGACAGATGGCAGAATGTCAGGAGCTTCGGGTAAAGTTCCTGCCGCCATTCACATGGTTCCAGAAGCAAAAGACGGAGGTACAATTGGCAAAATAAAAACTGGAGATTTAATTCGCTTGAATGCACACACAGGTCAATTGGATTGTTTGGTCGAGGATTTCTTAAGTCGACAAGCAAGGAGCAAAGACATAAATCAACAAGATTCGGAAGAGAATTATTTAACAACCTGCGTCAACAAGTTACTACAAGTGAGGAAGGCGCATCATTCATACTTTAATTATGGTTCAAAACGGAATTGAGAAAATACTAAGTAAGAATCCGATTATTCCCGTTGCGACTATTCGTAACAAAGAAGAGTTGGAGTTAATTATAGACAAAATAATCCAGGCAAATATTCAATGTATTGAAGTAACGTTACGAACTGACTTTGCTTACCAGGCTTTGGAGATTATTAAATCGAAGAATTTACCAAATTTTGATTTGGGCGTTGGAACAATTACGCGAGCTGATCAAATTGCAAAAGTTCAAGAAATTGGAGTTGATTTTATTGTATCACCAGGCTTGACACCAAAATTGGCTCAACATCTCAAACAATCGAGTATTGCTTTCATTCCGGGTGTTTCTACCGTTAGCGATATTATGAAAGGAATGGAAGAAGACTTCAGATTCTTCAAATTCTTTCCAGCTAATCTTTTCGGAGGTATACAAGCCATCAAGACATACGGACAGTTATTTCCTCACATTTCCTTCTGCCCTACTGGTGGTATCTCTGAGGAAACTCATCAAGAATATCTATACGAACCGAACATCCTTTCTGTAGGTGGCTCGTGGATGTTGAAGTGAAATTTTCACTAAAATTTAACAGGTTTTCTCAAAAAATTAAGTCAAAAAAAGGGGTTGCTAAAACTAGCAACCCCTTTTCCTTTGTCAAACTAAAAATTACTCAACTATTACACGTTTAGTAGTTTTTCCGTAGTTGGAATATACTACCATTGTGTAAACTCCTTTGTTCAATTCTCTAACATCTACAACTATTGATTTTGTAGAATTAGAATTCATCGATTTAACATTTTTACCAAGCATATCAATTAACTCAACACGAGAAATTGCAAGATCAGACGAAACATTGAAAAGCTCGTTTGCTGGGTTTGGCATAATTTCCAAATTCATTGAGTTTTCAACTATTGAACTTGATGGACAAACATCACAGCTTCCGAAACATACTGCAGGTAAAGTTGTATCAGCAGATACAACATAATATCGATTAAAGAACTCATCATTATTTGTATCAACACAAGATTCTCCTCCGACAAAGTTCTCCTGATCATTCCATCCATCAATCGTAAACTTGTATTCAATTGGTCCTGATGATAGTGGAACCGTTACCTCCCAAACTGATCCAGAGGTATTTGTCATCGGCGTACAACTACCACACCAATTATTAAAAGTTCCGTTTAAGAATACACCAGTCCCTATTGTGCCTGTGTAATCAGCCATATCCACTTTAAATGTAATGTTTGGATCTGGCAATTGAACGATTTGTGTTTTCTCATAAATAAATCTCCACCATCCTGAACCGAAGTTAATATCAGCGATCATCGTATTGTCGTTGTTCGCAAATGAAATTTGGTATGTAATTGAACTTGGTGCATTTGCTGGACTAGTTAATTCACCACCATTATATACTTTAGCTAATCCAATGTGACCACCAGTTCCGTTAATTGTTAATTCACCACCGCTGTATGTGAATGTGTATGGCCCAACTCCATTATGAGGAGCAAGTGGAGTTCCACAAGCTGCAGGATCAGTTCCTTGCCATGCTTCTAACCATGTGTTACCATCCATATAATGTGTCATTGATCCATTCGCTTCGAATTTAATTGAATCATCAAACAAACATGCTCTAGTTGTAATAGCAGCAACATCATTTGACCACCAAGAACCATCACCTAAAGCAGGTCCAACTGCTAAAGATCCAGCACTTGGTTTTAATTTCCATGTACCAATTAACTGTGTAGCATTACTTGGACAAGGAGTACAACTATTGAAACACACAGCAGGTAATGTTACATCACCTGTAATTTGAAGGTATCTGTTGTAGAAATTATCTCCCATGTTTGGATCAATACATGCATCATTTGCAGAAAAATTTTCTTGAGCATTCCAACCATCGATTGTAAATTTATATTCAATGTTACCAGCTGGAATTGGAAGAGTTGCTTGCCACATTCCATTACCCATATCCGTCATAGGATTACAACTTCCACACCAACCATTAAAAGATCCATTAACGAATACACCTGTGGCAATAGTTCCAGTGTAGTTACTCATGTTAACTCGGAAAGTAACGTTAGGGTCTGGAATTGTTACAGCATTTGTTCTTTGATAAACAAATTTCCACCAACCACCGCCGATGCTTATCTCTAGCGTTAGGGTATTATTATTGTTAGAGAAACTAGAAATGTAAGTAATGCTTGAAGCAGCTAAAGATGGATTATTGATTTCACCTCCGTTTATTACTTTGGCCAATCCCATGTGTGCACCTACACCATTAACAGTCAATTCTCCTGTAGTAGAATTGTAGGCATAAGTATAGGGAGCGTTTGTAGTTCCATCATGAGGAGCAACTGGGGCACTGCAGCCATCAGCTGCGGCTCCTTGCCATCCTTCAACCCAAGTACTTCCATCCATGAAATGCGTTAAAGCTCCATTTGGACCAAAAGTTAAGGAATCATCGAAAAGACAAGCTCGAACGCTTACATCCCCAGCCGAATTTGACCACCAAGAATAGTCCCCTTGATTTGGCCCAACGGCTAAAGAACCGGCGGCAGGAGCTAAACGCCATGTTCCTTCAATTTGCGCAATCGCATTCCATGTAAAGAGGACAATTGCAGTAAATAAATAGATTTTTTTCATAGTAAATAGTTTTAAAGTTTAAATATAGTATTTTTTACAATAAGTAACAAATTTATTATTTATTTGTTCTTAAATTCAAACTTCGACTCCAAATTCCCCACCCGAATTGTAAAAAAACCTTCTTCAACTATGAAGTTTCCTTCCTTGCCAACAAATTTCAAATCATTTCGTGTAACATAAAACTTACAACTTGCTTTTCCATTGGACGATATTTCTATTTTTTGAAATCCTTTAAGTGATTTACCAGTAGGAATAACACTTGCGTAATCGTCACTTATATAAAGTTGAACTACCTCCTTGCAAGGAATTTGGGAATTATTCGATAATTCAACTGTTATTTCCAACGAATCTTTTCCGATTAGCTGATTTTTATTCAAAATCAAATTTTCATATTTTACATTGCTGTAGTTCAACCCAAAACCAAAATCCCACTCTGGATCAAAAGCGTTGAATTGCCCACTTTTACTTCGATCTACACTGGCAGGATGATCGTAAAACTCAATCACTCCATCATATTTCGGATATGTGTAAGGAAGTTTACCACTGAAATTTCTTTTGCCATAAATTAAATCAACCAATGCTTCTGCACCAAAGTCTCCGGGTAAATAAGCTTGAATTATTGCATTCGCATCATCGACGATATCATGAATTATTCTAGGTCTAGCCTCTAATAACACCAAAATGACTTTCTTTTTCTCAGCAGAAGCAATTCGTGCCAATTCCATTTGTTCGTTCGATAAATTCAAGGAACGTATATCTCCTGGTTTTTCAGTAGATGGTAATTCTCCAAGACAAAGAACTACAACATCACACATTTTAACTTTTTGCTTGTAATCATCCAAATTCTTAAAACGTGTATTTTCGAAATCTTTTTCAAGAAATAGCTCAGAACCTGGCGCAAACAAACAATTTGATTTCCCAATCTCTTTTTCAAAAGCTTCTCTAATATTGAGGCAATTTTTTGTATTGTAAGTCGTATCAACTCCCTGCCAAGTATGCGTCCAAGCACCATTCAAGAATATCAAATTATTTGCTGTCGGACCTGCAACAAGAACCTTTTGATTCGGGCTTAAAGGCAATGTGTTATTCTCATTCTTCAATAATGTTATTGACTCGAGCGCAGCCTCTTTTGACTTATTTTTGAATTCCTGACTTGCAAACTTCGTAAATTGCTCTTGATTTGGGAGAGGTTCTGAAAACAGTCCAACTCTCGACTTAACCAAAAGAATTCTTCGTACGGCATCATTTAGTCGTTCTTCTGATATTTTTCCTTCTTTAACTGCTCGAATCATGATTTCACAGTATTCCTTGTATTGTGGACTCAGCGGAACCATACTCATATCCACTCCTGCATTAAATGCTTGAATGTAAGCCTCAGATAAAGTTGGAGCGGTTCGATGAACTGAATGAACCATGATAAAATCCTCCCAATCCGATACAGCAAAACCTTCAAATCCCCAGTTATTTTTGAGTGTTTTTGTAATTAATTTATGATTTAGATGTCCTGGGATTCCATTAACAGCACCACTATTAATCATGACTGTCAAAGCCCCGTGTTCAACAGCCTTTTTAAAAGATGGCAGATAAAGCTCCTTCATGTATTTTTCGGGAATCCATGCTGGTGTGCGATCGCGACCACTTAAAGAACCACTGTATCCAACGAAATGTTTCATACAAGAAGCCACGTGAAACTTATCTGGATTTTTACCGCCTTGATAACCATCAATTATAGCAGCTCCCATTGTTGATGCAAGGTAT
This sequence comes from Crocinitomicaceae bacterium, assembly GCA_044368815.1. Lineage (GTDB taxonomy): Bacteria > Bacteroidota > Bacteroidia > Flavobacteriales_D > Crocinitomicaceae > UBA952. Next base: position 6,585 of record JBILIY010000364.1, on the reverse strand, counting down.
GGATCCTCGCCAAGTGTTTCAAATGTCCTTGACCACAGAGGCTGTCGACCCAAATCCAAAACAGGGGAAAAATTCCATGGAATACCAGAAGCTCGAGTTTCATAGGCAGTAATTTCACCAAATTGTTTTGCTAATTCTGGATTCCAGGTTGCTGCCAAACCAATCTCTTGTGGAAATAAAGTTGCTCCAACGGTGTAATTTATTCCGTGAATTGCATCGATACCATAAATAATTGGATTCTTTGTTTTACCCGCAAGAAACGGTGCGTGTACAGATTTAAGTATCACTTTCCACTCTTCCAAAGTAAACGTATGTGAACCAACATTCAATACAGAGCCAACTTTGTATTTGAAAATTGCTTCATTTAATTTATTCGTATCTATAATTGCAGGACTAACAGGAACTCCTTTTTCGTCTGTTTTTAGAATAACATCCAAGGTAATTTGACACGTTTGACCAACTTTTTCCTCCAAGGACATTTCTGAAATACGATCATTTATTGCCTTATATTCTGGAGTCTTGATGGTTGAAGAAACGAACTCGGCATTTTTACAGGCAGTAAAAATTCCAATTATCAAAATAGTTAAAAAGAATTTTATTGATTTAAAGTTTCCTGAGCTCATTATTATTGAAATACACGAACGTAATCTACATACATTTTCTGAGGAAAGATTGTTGTTCCATCAGGATTTCCAGGCCAATTACCACCAACTGCCATATTGAAGATCAAAAAGAATTTTTCTTTGAATGCACTCATATTTGCAGGTGTAATATCAACTGTATTGTAAGGAACATTATCCAAGAACCATGTTATCGAACTTTGATTCCAAACAATTGAAAAGACATGAAATTCATCCGCAAACTTACCCGAAGGCAATGTTTTACTACCTCCAAATTGTGCATGTGTTCCATTCTCATTCCAATGCACCGTTCCGTGAACCGTTCTATCCCTGTCTCCAGAACCTCCGATCATTTCCATAATATCTATTTCTCCGCAAGTTGGCCAACTTACCGAACTTATATTGTCTCCCAACATCCAGAATGCAGGCCAAATTCCTTGACCATAAGGTAAAGCAGCGCGAATATCAATTCGTCCATACTTCCAAGATTTGATTCCTTGAGTCTTCAATCGTGTTGAAGTGTATTGCTGTGCATTGAATGTCTCTTCTTTCGCAGTTATTTCCAAGTAACCATTGTTTACAGAATGATTCTGATTGGTATAGTATTGAAGTTCATTATTACCCCAACCTCCACTTCCTGTTCCGATGTCAAAAGTCCAATCGGATGAAAGACTTATCCCATTGAATTCATCATCCCATACCAATGACAGACCAGAATAAGTTAAAGGCGATGTATAACCTGTTGTAGGTGCTCCTGACGTAACACTTGTCACGTTCACGACTACAGTATCTGTTCTAGAAATGTAATCCGTGTAAGAAGTATTTGCAAGTGTTCTAACAACATAGGTTCCTGAGACCGAGCAAGTATAATTTGCTATTCCGCTATTCGATTCTATCGTTGTTGAGTCATTTCCACGAATAAAGGTAAACGTATAAAAATTAGTATTGTCAGCAGTAGCTTGAACATTTATTTCTGAACCATTCACATTAATTGCCGTAACTAAATTCGTTGGCAGCACAATTGCAGGTGGCTCAGGTTTTTCACAAGAAAACAATCCGACAAGAACAATTAAAAAAAGATGCATTTTGTTCATATTAATTCGTTTAAAGACTTTTTAATTTAAGATACCAATGAAGACCTCCAGCATGATGCTTATATTGGAGAAACATTGTAGTATCTGAAATCTCCATGATTTTATATGTTTTTACCCCCGTATAGAATCCAATAAATGCATTGTTTGAAATTGTAATTGTTGTATCAGCTCCCTCTGCTAAATTCCAAGATTCGTCTAGTTGATTCGAATAAGGCGCTGTAAAATCCCCAAGATTTTGATATGAACCTGGGAATGATGCAGCCAATGAATTATGTATATATACATTTCCGTTATTCACCATATCGAATTTAAAAGCATTTAAATGAAATACATACTGATCATCATATAGTCCGCAACCTGGCTTTTCATTGGCACCGGCCGCCCACCATTCAGGGACATTTCCAAGGGGACTGATTGGATCAGGACCAACTCCAAAGTGCCCTGAACCCAATGAGTCAATTACCCATGTTTTAAATCCTGGGCCGTTAACACCACCAGTCAAAAACGTGTAAATAGGATTGTTTAATAAACCTAAATTATCTTGCGCAATAGTCACTTGCTGTGTGGTACTTTTACTTCCACCCGATGCAAATACAGTCAATTTAACTGAGTATGTTCCAGCATAAGGATAAGGACAAGAAACATTCGATCCATTAGCCGTTGTTCCATTTCCAAAATCCCAAACACATTGAATATTTGGATTATTTGCTGAAAAGTCAATGATATTGGCGTTACTAGCGGACTCAGTAAATGTAAATGATGCATCCGAAATTGTAGGCGGAGGGCCAAGTTTAGGTTCTTCTTTTTTACAAGCGAATAATACTAGTAAAAACGCAAAAGGTAGTAGTAAGTTAGATTTCATATTTTAAAAATTTAATATCCAGAGTTTTGAGGCCACGATCCTCCAGCTAAATCAATTTCTACTTGTGGTATAGGGAAAACTTCGTGTTTACCAGGAATAAATCCTTGAATAAAATCTGCCGCCTGACCCGTTCGCACCAAATCAAAGAAACGTAATCCCTCTCCAGAAAGTTCAAAGCGTCTTTCTTTGTAAATTACATTTATTGAATTAACAGCTAATCCAGGAACTCCAGCTCTAACACGCACTTGATTGACTAGCTGTTGTGCTTTTGACGTATTACCAGTTTGATAATGCGCTTCTGCTGCCATCAACAAAACATCGGCATATCGCATAACTCTATAATTTACAGGACTTGTCAAATCGTTATCAGGAAGCCCTATTTCTCCTTGTCGTTTGATGTATTTATTATTGTAAAATCCCGTATGTCCTCCTGCACCTTGCGCATAGGTAATTGAGGATGCATCCGGCTGAGCCGCAATGAATGCTTCGATATCTAGTATTGTTGCACCTCTTCTCGGGTCGATTGAACTAAATGCGTCATACAAAGCTTGCGTTGGTAAATTATAACTATTCCCATCTCCATAAACAGGACCATTATACTGACGGATACCTTGAAAACCAACTGCTGCATTTCCTTCTAAACAGATTAAACAGCCATAACTTCCGCCTTCCAAACCTGTATACTGAACATCAAAGATAGTTTCTGAATTATTTTCATTGGCAACAGAAAACAGATCATTGTAGTTTGGAATCAAACTGTAAATTCCAGAATTGATTACCTCATCAAAGGTCGAAGAAGCTTCTGAAAATTTGTTTTGATACAAATAAACCTTTCCTAAAAATGCCAATGCAGCTCCTTTGGTCGCTCTTCCTTTTTGCGATGCCATTGGATTTAGAACTTGCGCAGCTTCTGAAAAATCTTTTTCAATTTGGGCGTATACCTCAGCTTTTGGTGAACGAGGAATTTGAAGCGCTTCTTCGATTCCGATTCGTTTATCAATAATTAATGGAACATCTCCGAAGTACTTTACCAATTCAAAATAATAGTAAGCCCTCAAAAATTTAGCTTCGGCGATTATATGATCCTTACCAACAAAATCAATATTATCCTTGTTCTCAAGAATGTAGTTTGCTCGTGTTATTCCGGTATAATTCCAACGTAAAACATTTCTCAATTCATTATTGACACCACCGTGGGTCATGTCATCTATTTGATGAAGGCCCTGTGAATCGTTTACACTTTCACCACCTGCAATTGCGTTATCAGAAGCTATTTCACCAATCCAAAGTGTCATAAAGGAACCTTGTAGCATATCATATGCTCCAGTCAACGCTCGATCGTAATCCTCAGGAGATTGAAAAAAATTCTCAACATCTTGCGAATAAGGTGGATCAACCGTTAGAAATTTCTTACAGCCGAAATTAAGTCCAACAGAAATTATTAATATTCCGAAATAAATTATTCTTCTCATCGTTTAAAATTTTAATTGTACTCCACCCATAATATTCTTCGCCTGCGGATAGAAACCATAATCAACTCCTGCTGAAAGTGCATTAGGAGAGCTAATATCTGGATCAAATCCTTGATATTTTGTTAGTGTTAACAGATTGTTTCCTGCCAAATAGAATCGTAAAGATTCGACTTTAATCTTTCTAAGAATTTTCCCAGGAATCGTATACCCGATTTGAATATTTTTCAAACGAGCAAAAGAACCATCTTCAACGAAATAGGAGGAAAAGATATTATTTCGTGTAGCTTCGGTTGTTAAACGTGGATGTTCGTTGGTTGATCCCGGACCCGTCCAACGATCTATCACATAACCCAATTGATTTGCATAAGGTTGCTGACGCTCAAAATTTCGGATGATTTCTTGACCAATAGCAGAATAAATCATCGCTGAAACATCAAAACCTTTGTATTTCATATTCAACGAGAAACCGAAAGTAAAATCTGGAATAGGAGAACCTAATTTAGTTTTATCTGAATCGTCATTGAAATTAATTACTCCGTCGCCGTTTTGGTCAACGAAAATTAAATCGCCGGGTTTTGCACCTTCTTGAACAACTGAAGCGTTGTCAATCTCCTCTTGCGTTTGATAAACACCAGCGGTTTCATATCCGAAGAAATAGCCAATTTCATATCCTTCCTGAAAACGAGTAGCTACATCTCCCCCAACGCTGAAGGCGGCACCTGGAATATAATCAATTCCAGTTGGAACTTTTGTTACCTTATTTGTAAGTGTCGTTACGTTAAAATTGACATCAGCAGAAAAATCTTTAACTTTTCTCAAATGGTAAGCAAGTTCAAACTCAAGACCTTTATTAGAAACATTCCCAGCGTTGATAATTGGCGGATATCCACCAGGGCCATAAGAACCAAGAATAGCTGTAACATCTGGCTGGAATAATAAATCAAAGGTATTCTTAATAAAATAGTTTGTGGTGAAATCAAGTTTCTTCCAAAATGTCAGATCCAAACCAACATTGAATTGTCGCGTAGTTTCCCACTTTAAATCTGGATTGGATGGACGACCAATCGCAACGCCTTGTGTAATCAAGTCATCAAAGACATACACTCCTTCACCATTCAATAAACCACGATAAGCAAAGTTTGGAATTTGATCGTTTCCTGAAATACCATAACTCAAACGAATTTTTGCGTAATCGATGAATTTGATTTTATAAAAAGACTCATCAGAAAGAATCCAACCTGCGGATACAGTTGGAAAAAATCCATAACGACTATTTGGACCAAATTTACTTGAGCCATCGCGTCTGAGAATCGTAGAAAAAAGATACCTGTCTTTCAAACTATATTCTGCTCTCAAAAATGCAGAAACTAATCGTTCTTTAAATTCCCAAGAGCTAACATTATTGAGATAACCACCTTGAGCCGTGTTGGCAGAAATGTCAGCATAGTCAACCGAATTATTCGGAATTCCGAAAGCAGTCCCATTCAGCGAACTTCCTTTGCGTTGAAAAATAGATGCACCTGCAGTTCCTTTTATTTTGTGAATTGAATCAAAAGTACGTTCATAATTAAAGTAACCCTCATAGGTCAAATCAACAAATGTGGAACGTTCTTCATAAACAGCAGCGCCTCTTTCAATTTCAGTTCCTGGAGCGATTTCGACAGTTGGAGATTCTAATTCCTCATTAATTGCAGTATTTGCATATTTCCCATTTCCGTACCAAACAAGAGGAGAAAACACTTTCCCATCCACCATTGCAGCATTATAATTGATTCGATTTGTAAATGATAAATGATCGTTAAATTCATAAATGAATTCTTCTTTACCAACTATTTTATTTGCCGTATTCCAATTATATTGGTTTTGCATTTGAGCAATTGGGTTGATTATGTCACTAACCTCTTCAAGGTAAGAAAATTGTCCATTCGGCTTTTTAATCGGAACGTTCGGAAATGCATTTATCGTATTATAAAGTACAGAACCTATTCCATTTTCAGGCAACGTGCTTCGCGCATCATTTGAATAAAGAAGAACTGAATTTAATTTTATTTTCGAGGACAAATCAGTACTGAAATTCAAGCGGGCATTGTAACGAGAAAAATTTGCTTTTGAACCACCTACAATTCCATCCTGAGAAATATATCCTAATCCAATTGAATAACGTGTGTTTAATGTTCCACCGTTGATGCTCAAATTGTGACTTTGCATCGGTGCTGATTGAAATACTGTATCTTGCCATGAGGTACCTTCACCAAGGTTTGTATTATTAAATGGCATGGGTTGTCCGCTCAATCCGAACATTTCGTTTTTAATAACTGCATATTCCGTTGCATTCAATAAATCGAGCTTGCGAGAAGTTTGTTGAACACCATAAAATGCATTGTATTCAATTTGTGGCTTACTATTTAAACTCCCTTTTTTTGTTTCAACGATGATAACTCCATTTGCTGCACGAACACCATATATACCTGCTGTTGCATCTTTTAAAACATTAATCGATTTAATATCCGATGGATTAAGCGCATTCAAACCTTCGG
>JBILIY010000132.1:0-4770 GCA_044368815.1 Crocinitomicaceae bacterium | reverse complement strand
ACAACGAACCGTATTATCAACAACAAATCATTTCACATACGAATACAGATCTTGCTTTCTCTCCAAACATTGTTGCAAATGGAGGATTTACGTATATTCCAATTGCGGGATTGTCAATCGATTGGATGACAAAATATGTTGGTCGTCAATACTTAGACAATACATCCAATGTGAATAGAAGCATTAACCCGTTCACGTTCTCTAACCTCATCGTTTCCTACACGCTTAATAACTTGTTTTTCAAGGAGATAACATTCGGATTCCAAGTAAATAATTTGTTCAACGCAATGTATTCCAACAACGGTTATACATTCTCATATATTTATGGAGGACAAACGACCACTGAAAATTTCTATTATCCGCAGGCGGGAAGAAACTTTATGGGAAGGATTTTGATTAAATTGTAAAATAAAAGTCTTCATTGGTTGTTTATTAATTTAACTTTATCTTAAATTATTCAATGAAGACGTTCTTATTTTCTGTGTTTTTTTTATCATCGATTGCGAATATAGGATTTTCGCAATCTGATAGCCTTTATGAAATATTGGTATCTGAAGATGAATCTACATTTCCTGGTGGTTACCCAGCACTTATGAAATATATTCAAGAGCATTTGGTATATCCACAAGAAGCAATCGAAAAAGATATTCAAGGGAAAGTAACCCTTCGATTTCGGATTAGTTCTACAGGAAAAATTGATAGTATTTTCGTTGCAAGAGGAATTCCAGGATGTGAAACATGCAATCAAGAAGCAATTCGAATAATTTCTTCAATACCAAATTGGATTCCGGCAGAACAAGTTGGGGTCAAATCTACTTGGTATACTTTGCCAATAATTTTTACTTTGGATAATGACATAACTAAACTTCCCTCCTTTTCAGATGAACCGGATATTGTTAACGACAGCTTGGAAACTACAAAACGATACGATGCGCATTGGGCCGGATTGGATATTGGAACACTGATACTAATGAGTCAGGGTTTTAATTCGAGTTTTGAAAATAATCCGTATTGGGAAAATAATGTTGGACGATCCAGTTCTTTAAACCTTAATCTTTTCGAATATAAATTACCGATTTTCAAGCAATATTTTGGTCTTACAACCGGTTTGGGAATGGCCGTATCCACCATTGGATTTAGGGATAATTATATTCTTCAACATAACCAAGATTCCGTTTTTGCACTAAAGGATACAACGCAGTCATACAGAATAAATAGCCTGACTGCCGGGTATGTGACTGTTCCTCTTTTACTTGAATTTTCTTCAAAACCAAAGCAAAAGAAATCTTTCTATGTTGCCGCAGGTGTAATTGGTGGACTTCGATTTGCTTCAAGTACAACTAAAACTGGTAAATATGAGAATGGAGACCGCTTTCAGAATGTTGTTCGATCGAAATACAACCTGAATCCCATTACATTAGATGCTACCTTGCGAGCAGGTTACGGTGGAATAGGCGTTTATGCCTCGTATCAGCTCTATTCGCTCTTTAAAAACAACAAGACTGTTGAAATTTTTCCATTTAAAGTTGGCTTGACGGTGAATGTTGATTTTTTTAAGAAACAGAAATCAAACGTAGATGAATAACTGTAATCAAAACAGTATTTCTTTTTTAGTACATTGAATACGTTTTATTATTCAATTTTTTGAAATTTTACCTCAGCTTTCCATTTGGTCTCGAGGTTGTAACGTTTTCGGATGTAATTCATAGCAAAAAATGGCAACGAAATTCCATCAGCGATAACCGCGAAAGGCGCACCATCTTCTAAACCTAAATCAATCAATAGGGCAAAACCAAGATATGCAAACAATCCTCCTATCGTATTACCAATAATTTTTGAGGCCTTGTTTGGCTTTTTTATTACTGTGATGTTACTCAAAGCGATTGGAGTTTCTGGATAAATAAAATGCATTTGATTATTCATAAGAACAGAAACTTTCGGATCTTGTTTCGTTCTCAATAAAATTGTGTCTTTATTTAGAATCAGCAATCTTCCACTATAGGTTAATGAATCTTTTGTCTTGATTATAATTAGTTTACCTTCATCTATTCTATTGTGGCGTATTTTCTTGGAATGAATTTTACCAAAATCAAGGTATGGTATTGAATCTCTTCTATTTATTACATTTTTTGAATCATTATTCGATGCATAAAAAATTGAATTGATTTTCTTTCTTTTGATCTTTTCAGTTTTAGTATCGCTGTTCAAACAAACTCGATAAGTAATCGTTTTGCGCTGCTTAGATATAACTTTTACTGAAATTATTTCTCCCGATTTTAGATAGATGCTATCACATAAAAGCTGCTGACCGAATGAAAATCCGTAAAAAAGCACGGATATTAAGAATAGATAAAACTTCATAATTGTACTGTCAATTTTTATTTTGCCTGTATTTAGTTGCTTTGTTCAAAACCAACATAAATACGAAACCTACACATACCCCACCACTATTCGCCAAAGCATCCAACCAAGAAGGTTGTCTTCCAGGAACAAAGCCTTGACAATATTCCAAAAGAATTCCATACCCGATGAGCAAGGGCAAGTACAACAAATAGGTTTTTAGCTTTTTCACCACCAACCCGACATTCAAACTGAGAACCGCGTAAGCAATGAAATGATTTATTTTATCGTGTTCCCCAAGCTCTACACCTGACTTTGGAGGAAGTAAACTCAAAATGGTAATCCCAAGAAAAACGAATACCAAAGAAATTCGAAACAAAGTCTGTTTATTCCCTTTCATAACCAAATTTCTCTCCTTTTTCAATTGCCGGAATTCCATCTTTCATCCAATTTGGCATCGGTTTTCCTTGTAAATAATAATCAAAGAATTGCCTCATTCGTATGCTCAAATCAATTTTGTATGGGAGTTTTGTCAAGTTGTGATCGTCTTCGTTATAATTGAGCAACCAACAAGGTTTCCCCAAACGACGCATGCCATTGTAGATTTCTATTCCCTGATACCAGGGAACTGCGCCATCTTTATCGTTGTGCATGATTAATAATGGTGTCGAAACTTTTGGTAAATGAAACAACGGGGAATTCTCGACATAAAGCTCAGGAGCTTCCCAAATTGTTTTTCCAATTCGACTTTGTTGCGATTCATATTGAAATTGGCGATTCAAACCACTCCCCCATCGTATGCCACCATAAGCAGAGAACATATTTCCCACAGGTGCTCCCGCCATAGCTGCCGCATAACGCTTCGTCATCGTGATCAATTGAGCGGTTTGATAACCTCCCCAACTTTGGCCTTGCAAGCCCATTTTTGTTGAGTCAACCGAATAGTTTTTGATTAAATAATCAGTTACACTCATAATGGAATTATAAGCAGATTTAGCCGGCTGACCTGGAACATATCGAATATCCGGAATAAAAACCAAATATCCTGCAGAAGCATATTCGATTGGATTGATTGTACTCGCTGAAGGTCGAGGTGCTTGGTGGTTGTACAAATTATCCGAATTCAATTCGTAATAATAAAGTAACAAAGGGTACTTTTTTTGACTGTCATAATCTTCCGGTTTGTATAACAATCCTTCCAACACCGTTCCATCGTAGGCTTTCCATTTAACCAATTCCACACTTGCCCAATTGTAGTTAGCTTGCTGCGGATTGGTTTTTGAGATTACTTTTTCGTATTTATACAGCGAATCTAACACACGTATTTCCGGATATTCGCTAACGGTCATTCTCCGAATCAATATTGTTGATTTGTCATCCGATCGACTAATTGTGCTTAGTTTAAAATTACCATCGTACCGATTAAACAAGCCGAACATCCCCGTTTCATCGTAAAGCGAGTAAATTCCTTCTCCCTTCGTTTCAGTGTTAAATCCTCTAACATAGCATGATTTTAAATCGATAGTTAAACTGTCATTCGACCATTTCACCAAATCAAATTTCACATTGCGTTTTTCTCCTTTTTGTTCGGTTATAGAAAGTAATTTTCGTCCTTTGATATCATAAGCCCAAATGTCATATTCAGACTTGACTAGAAAGTAATTTTCGTCACTTGTGTAACCATAAACAGCTTCAGGACCAGCTTCTGTTGGCTGACCGTTGATGTCTTCTTGCCAATTTATTCCAATCCAATTACAAGTAACACAAGCTGTTTTGTTCGAGTCAATATTTTTTAAGTAATGTTGCTTGGTATCTGGATTGTAGTAGGAATAATGGGTTCCACTTGGGGATAATTGACCACCATATTTTACTCCGCTTTCAATGAGCTTAATTTCACCCGTTTTTAAGGAAACGCGATAAACATCTTCCAATGCCGGTGACTTCCACTGCGCTTGAACAGCGTATTGTTCGTTTGAGGTCGCCAATAAAAAATCACCTTCCAATTTAGCATTCGGTCTGGCATTTAACTTATCGTTTGTGAGTTGAATCACTTTATCAATTTCGAAATTATAAACATATAAATCACTTCGCTTTTTATCCTCTTTCAATTCAACCAATTGTTGCGGCTGAATGCGCTTGTCGAGGTAATGCCAAACGTCCACTTTTACTTTTTCAGATTCGAGCAAGGTGTCTTTTTCCTCTTTTTTCACACGCTCTGATACTCCAAAAAACAGGTATTTATCGTTGTCTGTAAAAATAGGTGCTTGAAATTCCGAAACTCCAAGTTCTTTCTCAAAATCCAAATTCAAGGTATCTCCTAGTATTTGATTTTTCTGCGATTTGAAATCGTAAATAGTAAGAACATACTGTTTCGTTTTTGCCGTATCCGTTGAAGAAAGAAAAGCAATTTTATCCATGGATTTATTCCAT
>JBILIY010000131.1:0-4775 GCA_044368815.1 Crocinitomicaceae bacterium | reverse complement strand
ACCGGCTGAGGTTTTGGGATTGAATGTGATGCAAACAAGGTTTCTATTAATGGCCATCACGGCGCTTTTCGCCGGACTCATAACCGCATTTTGTGGACCAATTGCGTTTGTCGGTCTAGCCATTCCGAATTTGACACGGATTTTATTCCGAACCCAAAATCATGCTTGGTTGATAGTTGGAAATTTAATAATTGGAGCGATATTTTTGCTTTTGTGTGATGCGTTCATTCAAATGATGGAAGGTCGAATTACTTTACCCATTAACGTGTTGACTTCTTTAATCGGAGCGCCATTTGTTGTATTTCTTCTAATGCGAAAAATCAGATGATTCAATTTAGCCAAACAGAAATCGGATACAAGCAAACGCTATTGAAAATTGATTCGCTCGATTTGCAGGAAGGTAAAGTCTATGCGTTGGTTGGAAGAAATGGGGTAGGTAAGTCGACGCTCTTGCAATCTATGGCGAAGTTACTTCCTATAATTTCTGGAGATATTCGCTACGAAGATATTTCACTCAAGAATTTGTCTCGCAACCAAATGGCTCGTTTGATTGCCTTCGTCGAAAGTAAATTTGATGGAGTGGAATATCTTTCAGTTCAAGATTATTTGATGTTGGGTCGTGCACCTTATACTTCCTTAACCGGAAAATTAAGTGACACGGATAAAACTTTCGTTAACGAAATTTCAGAGGAACTTCAGATTACACATTTACTCGAAAAAAGTACCACCGAAATTAGTGACGGAGAGCGACAAATTTGTTCCGTTGCACGCGCCTTAATTCAAGAAACCCCAATCATTTTAATGGACGAGCCAACGGCCTTTTTGGATTTCATTAATCGAAAGAAATTATTAGAATTGTTAATCAAAATCGCCGCTGAAAAGCAAAAGTGCGTAGTTCTTTCGACGCACGATATCGATTTATGTTTGGAAAATCAATTGACCTTTTTAATCGCAAGTCGAGGAGAACTGGCTCTTGAAAATTGCCGCAGCAAGCAAGAATTAGTTGAGAAGTTTTCTTGATTGAATTATATTAAAACGCATAATCAAAATAGCGAAATAAATCCATATTGAATTCTGCGATCAAATCTCACAAATGGCTTTCGATATACATCATTTCGTGCAGAATTCTAATGATTTCGATTTTATTTTTCTTGATTTTATAGAAAATGAAATGTGAATTCACCTTTACTCGCCAATAGTCTTTCCGAATCATTCCATAATCAATTCCAGAATCTGGCTGTAGACAGAGATAATCAAACTCATTGAGAATCATATTTAAATATCGGTCGGCTTGTTCTATTGACCAATTTTCAAATGAATAAAGCCAAATTTTCTCTAAATCGCCTTCGGCTTCTTTAGTTAAAACACAGATCATTTTTTTGCATATTTTTCATGCAGATTGCTTACAAATGATTCGCGATTAAAATCTTTGACATATCCAGATTTTTCACCTTTGACAAGCTCTTTTATTAGTTCATTTTTCTTTGTTTCCTCTTTTTCAAACATTCTCAAAGCGGCACGAATGACTTCACTTGCTGAGGCATATTTTCCGGTTTTCAATTGAGTGTTAATAAAGTTATCGAAATAGTCACCGAGTAAAATGGAGGTGTTTTTTGCCATGAACAGAAATTTGAATCAAATATACCAAGATTTGGTATATTATCAAACTCGTATTTTAAAAATTCGGCTAGAATTTAAATGATTGGATGAAATGAATGATATTCCTCATCATTGGAAATTGACTGATTTTTTTAAATTTGTTGTGAATATTCAAAAAGCCACATGCTTGAAAAATCTCACAAGTTCATTTCCTGTTCGAATTGTTCGATTCGAAAGAACTCGCTTTTTGAAAGTTTGTGTTCGGAGGAGATAGATCTTGTGGAGAAATCTAGCCGTTGTAATTATTTTAAAAAGAATCAATCTTTATTCTTAGAAGCTTCTTATCCTAGGGGTGTTTATTGCATAAATCAAGGGCGAGTGAAAATATTCAAACGAGGCGATGAGGGGAAGGAACAAATCATTCATATAGCAAAGTCTGGAGAGTTAATCGGTTTTCGTGCCATGTTAAGTGGTGAACCATATAATGTTGCTGCAGAGACCTTGGAAGAAAGTAATATTTGCTTTATCGGAAAAGATGAGTTTTTATCCATGATGGATTCAAATCCAACCTTGCGAAATGGTATCATCAAGGAACTTTCAAAAGAATTGGCTGATCGGGCCGAGTTCATAACAAACATGGCTCAAAAATCGGTTCGTGAACGCCTGGCTTTTGCACTCATTCTTTTAATGGATGTATATGATGATGAACCCATAAATCTTTCACGAGAAGATATGGCAAATTTTGTTGGAACGGCTACAGAAACGTTGATTCGATTATTAAAAGATTTCAAAGAAGAAGGTCTTATTGAGGTTCAAACTCGAAAAATGATAGTGCTTGATGCCAAGAAGTTAGTGGATATTGCAGGGAAATAAATTCTCAAATTCATTATAATTTTGGGATTCATAATTTCTTAATCTTTACTTAATTTTGGGAATGCAAAAATGGTTGGACCGCTTTGGTCAATTGTATCCTTTAATTATAAGTTTTTTCATTTCATTTCTGGTTATTCAGGCTACTTTCCTATATCAATATCGAACAACAAATTTCACCGAGCTCTTACTTTTTTCGGTTATTCAAATTTTAAGTCAGTTATCCTTGTTTTGTATTTTCGGCGCGAGCCTACTTTTTATAATTCCTGAATCGTGGATAAAATGGTTTAAGCGTTTCTATTTCTTTTTACTTTTTGCAGCGCTAATTGGATCAGTGGTTTGTGATCAGTATTTGTTATTTTCACGTGAGCGTTTGGATGAGTCTTTTTTCTTGTTTGATTGGGAGGAAATATGGATGATTGCTGATCCCACAAATCGATTTACATGGTCTCTTGCATTTGGAATGATTTTAATTTTTACTTTACCATTTGCGCTATTCAAGTTTTTTAAAGGTTTTCCTACTTCAAATGTACTATTCCCGATTTTAGTTTTCGGTTGTATTTTTTTAGGATTCATTCCAAGAAGCTCACAAGTTGAAAATTTAAGCGATAATCGATTTGTTTATTTTATGCGAAGGAGCTTAAATTCTTATTTTTTCTCTATTAAACCATCTAATGCAACACTAAAAGATTTCAAGAATTTGTCTTCCGATTTTTATGGTGGTCATGTACCTCTTGATCCCAGATTTCCACTGGCGCATCGCATGGATGAATCTGCCATATTGAACCAGTATTTAGCTAAAACTTCTGATGGAAAACCTCCGAATATTAAGATCATTATTGTCGAAAGCATGTCATCCGATTTGTTTGGGCAACGAGGAGAGAACACCGGTGTGCTAATGCCATTCATGGATTCGCTTTCAAAACATTCACTCTATTTTCCAAATGGATTTTCAACCTCTCAACGAACGCACAATGTTCTTCCGGCATTACTAGCATCGGTTCCAAATACAATTGATGGAAACGTATTTCAGCAATTACCTTTTCCGAGGCATTATTCGTTATTCAATTTGCTGAGAAAAAACTATCATACACAATTCTATTGTGGCGTGCGCTTGGAATATTTGAATATGGTCGGCTTAATGAGTCATTATAAAACGGATTATTTATGTAAAAACTGGAATCGTGATATTCAAATTCACAAAGAATCTGTTGGAAGTGCATGGGGATTTCCGGATGAAGATTTATTTAAGCAAGCACAATTTGACGATAGTTGCAAATTCAATAAGTTAAGGAAGCCAATTTTTAAAGTTTTTCTGACCATTAGTTCACACGATCCTTTTATCTATCCGAATAAATCGAAATGGGAAAAAGTAGTTCTTCAAAAGGCTTCAACAATTAAGGATAAACGATTGCGTTATATGATTCGTTCGCAAGCATCGAGTTTTGGCGCTTTTGCCTATGTTGACTCAACACTCAAGCGATTTTTTGAAGTGGAAAAAGAACGATCTGAGTTTAAAAACACCGTTTACATTATCACAGGCGACCATGGCACAGAATTGTATCGACGTAATTCCTTGTCGAAATACAATGTACCTATCCTTATTTATTCACCCCTTCTTAAAAAAAGTGAAACTTCTCAAGCTTTGGTTTCTCACAATGATATTGCGCCAACTATTCTCAATTATTTGAAAACCGCCTATAAAATCGAAATTCCTGATACAATTTCCTTTGTCGGAAAAGAATTAAAAATGGAAAGGGAATTTAAACCTGATCGATCTTTCGTCTTTACAACCAATAAGTTAAGAACATCTGACTTGATAGATGAAAATTTCGTTTATATCAATGGTCGATTAACTAGTTTGGACGATCAACTTGAGATTAAACCCATTTTATCGGCAAATAGAGAGAAAACAAAGTGGATAAAACGGCAATTGAAAGAATACCAAGCACTTTCGAATTATACGATATTACAAAACAAATTGATTGATTCTCTATCCTATGTGAAATGGACAGGTGATAAAAGCAAATACGTTCTTAGAAAAACTGTAAATCTTCCTCAGCTTGATTCGAAGAATCAAATGACCTATCTGACAAGTTGTAATCTTCTAAAAAACAAATCCTTGAAAATTGAGTTGTTGACTTCAATATGGTGCCATGATAAAAAGGCGATAAACAATGCACCAACCTTGGTTATTCAATCTAGAAAATCGAAGTATTTATCGTTTAAATGGACAGTGAACAAACAAATAAAATGTCATTATTCAGATTTATTTAAAGGTAATTCAATGAATCAAGTTGTTTATC
>JBILIY010000130.1:0-4778 GCA_044368815.1 Crocinitomicaceae bacterium | reverse complement strand
TCAAAATTTCACACGAAATAAAAATTGATAATGCTTAATACGAACTTGTAGCCCCACCAATGTTTTCGATCGGATGCCAAGTAGTTTTAATTTCTTGTAAATCAGAGATATAGTGTAATCCTTGCGCATCAGTTTTGTTCCAATTCACTGTGAATTCATGTGTGCGTTTAAGGTTGTCGACTGCGGCTATTGATAAATTCTTTTTCAAAGAATCTTCTAAATGTGGGATAACCAATGCGTTTACGTCCATATGAGAAGCTAAGGTAGGAGCCATTTCCGCAATCGAACCGGTTAAGATATTTACAACGCCTCCTGGTACATCAGATGAATTTAAAACTTCCGCAAAAGTAATTGCGCACAAAGGAAAATTTTCAGATGCCAATACGACGGCCGTATTTCCTCCGCAAATTGCTGGTAATAAAATTGAAACCATTCCAATCAAAGACGTACTTTGCTCTGCTATGATTCCTACAACACCCATTGGTTCGCAAGATGAAAAATTAAAATGCGCGGAACTAACAGGATTAACTGAACTCAATACTTGATTGTATTTATCGCACCAGCCGGCATAATAAACGATACGGTCAATGCTCAGATCAATTTCCTTTACAGCATCAGCTTTCGTCAGACCTTGGATTGTCAATTCGTGAATAAATTGATCACGTCTTCCTTCAAGCATCTCAGCGATGCGATATAAAATCTGTCCACGATTGAAAGCCGAACGCTCAGACCAAGAACCAAATGCTTTTCGCGCCGCAACGACAGCATTCCGAACATCCTTTCGAGATGACAGACAAACATTCGCAATTGGATTTCCTTTTTTATCTTCTGGCGTGTAATACCTTCCGGATTCAGTTCTAGGAAATTGTCCACCAATGTATATTTTATAAGTCTTTAATATTTCCAATCTTGTCATTTTTTCATTTTATTCGTTGAGAAGACGCTCAATCTTATTTTTGAGTGAACTTTAATTTCCATTCATTAATTCATTTCAAAAGTAATAATTTTAGAGTAAAGAGTTGAGGCACACCTTCGGTAGATATATTTAACGAATAATTTCGAACGGATTAGTTGCGAGCTATTAGTTTAATCCCTAAAATCTGTCGTCATTTATCTTAAAGGCATTCTCCTTTAAAATCCTAATACCCCAAAGTTATTCAATCCCAAAAAACACTATCTTCGCAGCCATTCATGGAATTACAATCTTTCCTGAAATTATTTGGCAAATTAGCCACTATTGATCAGACAGCATCCGCTTTGAGTCAGGAGAAGGTGCGTGTCCACTGGAAAGGGTTGGTTGGTTCGTCGAAAAGTATTTCTGCTGCTTGTGTGGCGCAACAAGTTCCCGGACACCATGTTTTTATTCTCAACGACAAAGAAGAAGCCGCTTATTTTTTGAATGATCTAGAAGGTCTATTTCCGGAAGACAAACGCATTTTGTTTTATCCGGCTTCGTACCGTGTGCCATACCAAATTGAAGAAACAGACAATGCCAATGTGGTAACACGAGCGGAAGTTTTGGAACGTATTGCCAATGGCTCGAATGCTTGGGTGGTGACCTACCCAGAAGCTTTGTTTGAAAAGGTTCCTACGAAAAAGAAATTGGTAGAAAACACCTTGCGCGTAGAAGTCGGCAAATCGTATTCCATCGATTTTATCAATGAACTTTTATTGGAATATCATTTTGATCGGGTTGATTTCGTTTATGAACCAGGACAGTTTTCTATACGTGGAGGCATTGTTGACGTTTATTCTTACGCCAATGATTTGCCCTTTCGAATCGAGTTTTTTGGCGATGAGGTTGAAACTATTCGGACTTTCGATGCAGCAACGCAACTTTCGGTAAAAACGCATTCATTTTTTAATGTCATCCCCAATATTCAAGGTCAATTAACCTTGGAAGGAGTAGGTTCGTTTTTTGAATTCATTGGAAAAAATGCGAATATCTGGTTGAGTTCGTTTGAACGTGCTGAAAAAACCCTGGAGAAAGAATATAACAAAGCTGTTGAAATTTATACTGGATTGCCTCAAACGATAAAGCATACCCTGCCATCAGAACGTTATCTGAATCAAACAGACTTTAAAAAAGAAATTGAAACCTATTCGCTTGTAGAATGGGGACCAGATTATCAATTCAAAGCAAACGAAACAATTAAATTTGATTTTTTACCGCAACCAAGTTTCAATAAGAATTTTGAATTATTGAAGTCTGATTTATTGGCACGACAGGAATCATTGTATAAAAATTTGATTTTCTCCAATCAGCCCAGACAAATTGAACGACTTTATCAGATTTTTGAAGACATCGGTGGAGGTATAGAATTTGCCCCAATGCATTTGGCCTTGCACGAAGGATTTATCGCTCCGGAATTGAGACTTGTTTGCTATACTGATCATCAGATTTTCGAGCGTTACCATCGTTTTCGTTTGAAAGAGGGCTTCAAGCAAGCTAAACAAGCACTGACTTTAAAGGAAATTTACAACCTTCAAAAAGGAGATTATGTAACGCATATCGATCACGGTGTAGGACAATTTTCCGGTTTGGAAACCATTGATGTAAACGGCAAGCCACAAGAAGCAATCCGCTTGGTTTACAAAGACGGCGATGTACTTTATGTTGGTATTCACTCGTTGCACCGCATTTCGAAATTTACTGGAAAAGAAGGAACGGTTCCCAAAATGAATAAACTGGGAACGCAGGCTTGGAGCACGCTAAAAAATAAAACAAAGAAGAAAATCAAGGAATTGGCTTTCGATTTAATTCAGCTTTATGCGAAACGTCGAAGTCAACCCGGATTTGCTTTTGCACCAGACACCTACATGCAAAACGAGTTGGAAGCGTCTTTTATGTATGAAGATACACCCGACCAATACAAAGCAACGCAAGATGTGAAAAAGGACATGGAAGAATCTCGTCCTATGGATCGTTTGGTTTGTGGAGATGTTGGTTTTGGAAAAACAGAAGTTGCGATTCGTGCCGCATTTAAGGCTGTTTCAGATTCGAAGCAAGTCGCCGTACTAGTGCCGACAACCATTTTATCCTTGCAACATTACCGAAGTTTCAAGGAACGTTTGTCCGAATTTCCATGCAATGTGGATTATATCAACAGATTTAAAAGTGCAAAACAAGTTACTGAAACACTAAAGAAACTTGAAAAAGGGGAAATTGATATTTTAATCGGAACACACGCCATTGTTGCCGAACGTGTCAAGTTCAAAGATTTGGGCTTGATGATTATTGATGAAGAACAGAAATTTGGTGTAGCAGTAAAGGACAAATTGAAAACTATTCGTGCTACCGTTGATACACTTACTTTGACAGCAACGCCAATTCCAAGAACACTTCAATTTTCACTGATGGGCGCCCGTGATTTGAGTATCATCAACACCCCTCCGCCAAACAGACAGCCAGTTTTAACTGAAATTATTTCCTTTGATGAAGAAGTAATTCGAGATGCTATCGCCTATGAGGTCACTCGAGGCGGACAAGTATTTTTTGTAAATAACCGTCTCTCCAATATTCGTGAAATAGCAGGAATGATACAGCGCTTGTGCCCTGGAGTTCGCGTTGGTATTGGTCATGGGCAGATGGATGGTCCACAATTGGAGAAAGTGATGCTGGATTTCATCGAAGGACGGTACGATGTGCTTTTGGCAACAACCATCATTGAGTCAGGAATTGACATTTCAAATGCGAATACCATCATAATTAATGGTGCCGATAAATTTGGATTGAGTGATTTACACCAATTACGTGGTCGTGTCGGACGAAGCAATAAAAAAGGATTCTGTTACCTCATCGCACCTAAATTCAGTGTTTTGACCTCAGAAGCCAGAAAACGTTTGGAAGCGTTGGTACAGTTTTCCGATTTGGGCTCCGGATTCAACATTGCGATGAAGGACCTGGATATTCGTGGTGCCGGAAACATGCTGGGCGGCGAACAAAGTGGATTCATTTCTGAAATTGGATTTGAAATGTATCAGAAGATTTTGAATGAAGCCATGAACGAATTGCGTGAAAGTGAATTCAAAGAATTATTTGATGAGCGGCAGACGGATACTTTTGGTTCGTATGTCAACGATTGCATTTTTGAAACAGATATGGAAGTTCGCATTCCGGATGATTATGTGAACAATGTAAACGAACGTTTGAGTTTGTATCAAGAACTGGACAACTTGAAAAATCAAGAAGAATTGGACAATTACGCTAAGCAATTAATTGATCGTTTCGGGCCGTTGCCTCGGGAAGTAAAGGAATTATTATTCTCCTTTCAATTGCGTTGGTTAGCCCAGGAACTCGGTTTGGAAAGATTGGTAATTAAATCCTCCAAACTCGTCGGCTACTTTATAACTAATCCGCAGTCTCCGTTTTATGAAACGGACACATTTACCAATTTATTGAATAAAATTATGTCGATTGGCGAAGGCTATCGTTTAGTTCAAAACAATGACAAACTTCGCATGGTTGTTGAACCCGTTCGTCATATCAAGGATGCATTTGAGAAGTTAGTAACACTTCGGTAGTTGGCTTTGATCAACATATTATTTTTTACATCCATTTATCCTTTAAAAACAAAGCGATTACTTAAACGTTTTGCATTATGATGATAGGCCTTAACTTAGGTCAACTGACGAAATGGATTTGAATTCTGACTTTTGTCGAATAATACTAACTTAAAAAATGAAAAAAGTAATTTTATCGATTTCTGCCGGATTGGCATTGATGTCTTTTGTTATTCTTGAAGCAGGGACTTGGGGACTGGACGCTGCTCACTCTC
>JBILIY010000129.1:0-4781 GCA_044368815.1 Crocinitomicaceae bacterium | reverse complement strand
AACATTTGGAATGATATGCACTAAACTTGTTGCAGGATTTGGATATATAAGTGCGTTAAAGATATTTTCTTCTGAAATGCCTGAAGCTGTACAAACCTCATTTACAGGCGTGCCATCACAATAATTAATCAGATAAAGAGACACCGCTTGAGCAGGAGCATTTTCTGGTTGAAGAATTGCATCCGTGCATCCCAATTGCTTAATTAAGAAGTCTCTGAAAAAATTAACCGTGGTATCCATATATGCAACACTGCCAGCATATGGAACGTGCGGAGCCCCTGAAAATGTATAAAACTGGTTTTCAACTCCCACAGCGCAAGCTCTTTCATGAATCATTCTACTTCCGTCCAAATACATTAAAGGAACTCCAGGGTTTACAATCCCACGATTGTATTTGACGGTTCCATCATTCGTTCCATGAACAGACGCTACGGGCACATTACCAGCTTCCAACCAACTATATCGAGCCAAAGCTCCACATCCATTCAAAATGCCATGAACTGTTGTGGAGTATCCTGGATTTCCACTAGCTCCTTCAAGTCCGCCTAGTTGTGTTATCGTACTTGAACTCAAATAATCCGAAATTTCGCACTCTTCATTCAAATAACCCACATGTAAAGCTGTAATTGCTCCGGCTGAACTCCCTCCTATAAAAATGTGATTTGTATCTATTTTATAAGTGTTAGTAGTTTGCTTGTCCTTGTAGAAAAAACGAATCGCCGCACGTAAATCTTGTGTAGCTCTAACCACCGCTTTTACTGCATTAGCAGAATCAAATGGGAAAAAACCCAATCGATAATCAATAGATGCTGTGACGTACCCCTTTTTGGCAAAACGTTGACACATAGCAACCATATCTCCATCCGTTTTTGATCCGCCTATAAAACTTCCACCATGTACAAAAATTAAAAGTGGTCGATTTGTTTCAGTGTCACCATTAGGCTGATAAACATCCATTTTTAAAGTTGTACTTGCACCTGTATAGGAATTGTTTAGACCGTAAGAAATGTCACTATTCGTGGTGAAGTTTGCGAATACATCTGTTGCATATCTTCCAGTTGCACATGGACTTTGAGCCCAAATTGAGCCAGCAATGAAACAGCTTAAGAAAAATGTAATTTTTTTCATGTTATTAAGGATTAAGGGAATAAAGTGGCATCATATGCATTGGCGTTCAATTGCGGGATGCGGGATTTAAATTTAGAATTAATTGATTTTATAAATTCATTAGCAAGTAATGCATTTCCTTTTGCATTATAATGAATACCATCCAAGGAATAAGCTCCTCCAGAAACAAATTTTGCACTCATCGAAACACCACTATAGACAAATCCTGTTTTTAAGGACGAAGAAAGTTGATCTGCTCGAACCAGTGCCAAACCATATTGACTTGCCAAAGAAATTATAACATTATTGTACTCTGATATTCTTGAGCGCAACATTTGTATTTCGGATAGATCCAACACAAACTCATCGCGTATGGGAAACAACACTCCCATTTGATTGCATTTTACTGAGTCTAGAGGTAAACTAAGCAAAAGTAATTCACTCGACAAAATTTGGCGAGTTGCAAATTGATTAGCTGTTGAATCTACAATCATAAACGGATTGCTCCCAACTGAAAAATAATACCCGAGTGGATTATAAATTGAATTTACTGTTGTATTACTTGCCGCATCAAGGGTAAGTCCATTCCAAGGAATTGTTGTGAAATAAGGCATTTCCGTTACGTCAGGTATGGTAGCAATTACTCCTTTAGAACCATTTGAGGTCAACGTTTCAATAACATTTTGATAAGCATTTTGAAAATCCCCTTCAGATGGAAGGTTATTTGTTGTTCCGCCTGATTTTGCAAAATCCAATACATCTTCAACACCAAGAAATAAGGAGAAAAATGTAGGATCAGTAGCAGTCGCATCAATTAAAACACTTGCTGTAGAAGCGGAAGCCATTCGTGCAAAGTAAGAATTGGATTGACTATAATTCGGCGAATCCGCATTCATTAACTTCATCCCAGGAATACCATAATTTCCGAACCGATTGGTAGTCGAAAACAAATTATCATTAAAAATCGACAAGTCTCCGACAGAAGCCACTCTAATTGGAGAAAGGGAAATAATACCTTTACAATCGGTTTTATATCCAAGTTTCATTTGTGATAATCCTGTAAGACCTATTCCTACTGACGATGCATTTACAAATGGTTGATAGATCGGGGTACCCCCTACTTTTTCCAGCTGATTAGAGATTAATGCCGCCAACGAGTTTTGTTGCCCTTCATAGTATAGCGCATCATTCATATAACCTGCAGTATGCGCTCCACCAATCATTACAAAACGAGTTGGATTTATTTCTCCTTGAAAAGGTAATGGATTTTCGTATTTTGGTTTACAAGAAATTACGACTACCAATGTAAGTAATCCCAATCCAAATGAATATATGCTTCTACTCATTCTTACCATGTATAAATGAGTGAAAATCCAGGCGCAATCGCTTTTGTATAATATGTTCCGTTCAAATTCGTTTCCAAGTTTTTAGCCGTTCGCTTCAATTGCGTATAATAAATAGAAGCATCAACTGAGAATTTTTCCGAAAAGCGATAAGAAAGTCCACCAGTCACATAGGCTCTATTAGCATCTGGAGTTTCAGGTGTAACGCTAGCATCTGGAACAGGTGTAAAACCAAATCCGCCACCGATTCTAATATCAAACTTCGAATGAGCTTTATATTGAGCTCCACCTCGGAATGCGAAAATATTCTTATAATTTCTTGGTGATTTCGTGTCTAGTAAGGAGGATGTGTTTTGCTCGTAATCAAAAGCTAAGGTATCGTAAGCCTCCCAGCCTACGTAGTTAATGTCTAACACCATTTGCCATTTATCATTTGGTTTATAAGCCAAACCCAAAGTTGTCACACTTGGCAGCGGCAGTGATCCATTAAAACTTCCATCTGGGAAATTAGCATCCAACGATGCCGGCATTGTAAAAATAGCTGAAGTTGAATCGCTCCCGTTGTTTTTCAGATTCATGTTGACTCGCGAACGATAGGTAATCCCTAACGAGAGTTTTTTATTCAAATCATAATGAACTCCTAAATTATATCCAAATGAAAGAGCTTTTCCAGATAACTCCGCATGACCATAATTTCCTAGTGAATCTTGAACAGGTATATCTTTTTGCAAATTAACATTCCCAGTGGCTATGACAAATCCGGCGCCAATTCCAATCACATCGGCAATACGATACGAAAGTGTGGGCTGAATAAAAATCGCTTTTAACTCTAACCTTGTTAATGCGAAGCGACCAATCCAAGCATCTTCCCATTGAACTGTCGATCCAAAAGGTGTATATGCTGCTAAACCGAATTTTAATTTGTCATGCTTATGAGCTTGAAACAAACCATATGCAGAAAAAGGCGTTCCGACAGGATTATTCGTTCGGTAGCCATCACCTGTTGAGGAATCAACATACAAAACATGAGCAAAAATTGGGGTAGTGGCAATGTTGATTGAATTTTCATTTGAAAAAGCCACTGAACCAGGATTATAAAATAGACTAGCGCCGTCTTGGAACAATGCAGTTCCGGCACAACCCATTCCTTGCTGCTTCTGCCCCTGAAAATTCACTTGAAAGCCTTGTGAAAAAACCGAAAGAGAAAAAAAGAAGATAAAAAACAGATTCGAGAATATGTAAATTTGTTTCATTAACAGCAGGATTCTTTTCAAATATAACAAAAATCATTTTATTGCTGTAGAATTTATAAATTTTGATTGTAAAATAAACGAGATGAATTATTTTTATACCTTACTGCTCAATATAATCTTCTTAAATTGTGTCTTTTCACAAGATAAAAAGGCATTTATCATTTATTCAAAGGATGGAAAAAAAACAAGCTTCAGAAAACTTGTAATCAAGGCAAAAAGTTCGGATTACATCTTATTTGGTGAATATCATGATAACCCAATTGCTCACTGGCTTCAATTGGAATTGACAAATGAAATACTCTCCACTAATCTCGTTTTGGGATTTGAGATGTTTGAGTCTGATCAACAACGAATTTTAGATTTATATGTTAACGGGAAAATGGATGAAAAAGAATTTAATGATAGCTGCCGTTTGTGGTCAAATTACGAAACGGATTATAAGCCATTATTGGATTTGGCGAAGGGAAATAATCTTAGCTGCATTGCGAGTAATGTGAAAAGAAAATATGCTTCGCTTTTGTTTAAAAAAGGTCGAGCGGCCTTGGACACGCTTCCCGAAAAAGAAAAAAAGCAATTTGCTCCACTTGATTTTAAAATTGATTCTACTTTATCTCAATATCGAGAAATACGAAAAATGGGCGGTCACGAAATGGGTGGAAACATGATGGAATCCCAAGCATTCAAAGATGCGACAATGGCAATGCATATTTTAAAATACTTAGAATTGAATTTTCAAGTATTACATTTCAATGGTGCTTTTCATTCGGATTATTATCAAGGAATTCTATGGTATGTTCAACAAAGGCAAACCGGAAAGAAAAAGAAGTATATGACCATCTCTACAGTTTCCCAAAACGATATTAGCAAATTAGATCAGGAAAATCTAAATAAGGCAGATTTCATTATCTGTGTTCCTGAAAATATGACAAAAACCCATTGATAAATTCTACAGGGAATATCATCGTAATAACCCTATTCTAAGTAGTACCACTTAGCCTCCTTCGTCAAAACACATAAATCGGCATGTGTGTGAGGATGTATTTTGCTTTGGTATTACATAATATATGGGTTAAACCCT
>JBILIY010000128.1:0-4804 GCA_044368815.1 Crocinitomicaceae bacterium | reverse complement strand
CTTTCAATGATAAAATAAATTTTGACGGAGTTGTCTTAACCAAGTTAGATGGGGATACCCGCGGTGGTGCGGCTTTATCTATCAAAGCGATCGTAAATAAACCGATCAAATTTGTTGGAACAGGGGAAAAGATGGATGCGCTTGATGTATTCTATCCTTCTCGAATGGCTGACCGAATTCTTGGTATGGGGGATGTTGTTTCACTTGTAGAAAAGGCTCAAGAGCAATTCGACGAAGAGGAAGCGCGTAAATTACAGAAGAAAATCATGAAGGATCAATTTGATTTCAATGATTTTCTGGCTCAGCTTCAACAGATTAAAAAAATGGGAAATGTGAAAGATCTCATGGGAATGATTCCAGGGATGGGCAAGGCAATGAAGGATGTTGATGTACCTGACGACGCATTTAAAAATGTTGAGGCAATAATACTTTCCATGACTCCAAAAGAACGAGCAAATCCAGGTCTGTTAAACACTTCTCGCAAAAATAGAATTGCAATCGGAAGTGGCACGAATATTCAAGAAGTCAACAAGTTGATGAAGCAATTCGACGATATGCGTAAGATGATGAAGTTGATGAGTAATCCACGAAACATGATGGGAATGATGGGTAAACTCAAAGGAATGGGTGGAATGCCTGGGATGTAAATACAATGGAAGAACACGAATACTACCCTGAAAAACCATTTATAGAAAAGGTAAAAGTAGAGAGCAATTGGGGGCTTACAGCTTTTTCAATTGTGTTATTTGTTGGCGTATTTCTTTTGGTTTTTAACGATCAACTCCAATTTGTACTTTTTTTAATTCTTGTTCTTTTCATTCATGAAATGGGACATTACGCTTTTATGAAGCTATACAAATATGAAAATGTTCGTATGCTTTTCATCCCGTTGATGGGGGCGTTTGTTCAAGGCACGAAGGATAAATATTCTCAAAAACAAAGTTTTATTGTCGTTTCTGCTGGTCCATTTCCTGGTTTGTATTTGGGAGTCGTTTTACTCATTCTTTCTTCCATCTATAAATTTGATTGGTTTATAGAGTTAAGTTTTCTGTTTCTATTTCTCAATGTAATTAATCTTTTACCAATTGATCCGCTCGATGGAGGACAGCTGTTTAAATTGATGGTAAATCGCAAAAGAGACTTGTTTTTGTTGATTTTTGCTTTACTCTCATCCTTGACATTGATTGGATTTGGTTTCTTGATAAATAGTTGGATGATGATTGGATTCGGATTTGTTATGGCAATTAAAATCCGTAGTATTCAGCGCAATTACATTATTCGCAAAAAGCTTGATCAGTTGAATGTGAATTATATTTCAACCTATGAAGAGCTGCCAAACAGAAGCTATGCCCTAATCCGTGATGTGGTCATTGAGGAAACTCCCACTCTTAGAAAATATTTGGAAATTTCTGAAGAATCGAATGATGATGTCTTGGCTTCCCACGTAAATTCAGTATTGATTGCACCAATTACGTATGATGTATCCAAATTTGTTAAGTTTTTTTTCGTTCTTTTTTGGGTTTTTTCTATCTCATTGCCATTCATTCTCGTGTTATCAAACTTTTTGAATTTTGATTGGTATTTCGAGAAATTGTAATCAGGCATTCTTTTTGTTAAAGCTCCCTTCAATGAGATCAACGATAATTTTACTTTTTCTTTTAATTGGAAATTTGTCTCTTGCTCAATGTGATAAAGTTTACGTAAGTGGTAGGGTCATTGATAGTTTAAATCCACAATTGTTTTATAATGTCATGATTATTGACCGAAGCACTGGGCGAGGGGTTTTTGGTCAACCTGACGGTTCCTTTTCGGTTTATGTTTCTGTAGGTGATAAACTTTCAATTTCAACGAAAGGTTATCCAATTTATGAATTTGTAGCAAAACCTGATTCGAATTGTCAATGCAAAGTATTAGCCTATATTGAAAAGCTACCACAAGAAATAAAAGAGGTTGTTATTCGGCCGCTAAAAACGCTGGAACAAATTAAAGAAGAAAGACAATCGTTGTCTTTAAGAGAAACAAAAACAGTTACTGGAATCGAAGTTATTCAAAGCCCGATTACTGCTCTATATCAAGCATTTTCGAAAAAAGAAAAGAACAAGGCGTGGATTGCTGAACAAACCTATAAAAATGATCAACGTAAAGTAGTTAAAGAACTCCTCAGAGTATATGTAGCCTATGAAATTATCAATTTAACAGAGGAAGAATTCGATGATTTCATAACGTTTTTGAATGTGGATGAGTCGTTTCTCAAAACTGCCACCGAAATGGAATTAATCGTATTTATCAAGGATAAATTTGAGCATTATTCGATGTACAGGTGAAATATATGTAAGCGTATTTGTTTCCATTGAATTTATTTTCTAATTTAGGTTGTTAATTAAAAAGATTAGAAATGGATGAATTATTAAAATATGTTCAAGGTTCAACTAACCCCTTGGATGTTGTTCTCAAGAAAGATGAAAGTAATCCTTTGGTGAGTAAAATAAAATATGCAATTAATGCGATTGCTCAGTACAGAGGGACAAAGGAAATTGTAATTAAAGGCGAAACCATTGTATTTCCGCTTGTGGTTAAGGATACATTTGATTCTGACACTTATGAAATTGCAAATGATTTTTTTCCTGCTTTCAAGTCGACAGGAAAGATGACTGTTCGGATAGCTAGAAAAAGATGGTCTTTTGTTGCTGGTTATTACGATAAATCTTTTCCAAGTCCACTAGCGGAAGCCACCAACTATAGCGAACTGCAAGATGCATATGCGAACGGAATTATTTCAAAAGCAAAGCAAAAAAGAGAATCCATTGTTGAGAATCTTTTAAAGGCATTTGAATTACTTGGGGCGAGTTATATAAATATTTCTGATCAATCTGGGTTTTTAGGAGAAGCTGGAGTTACAGGAACACCCGTTACAGCTAGCGTTAATGCAAGCCACTCTAAGGAGTCTTTAAGAGAAAAGAATTTTGGTAAGAATCCTTTAAAAGAGAAGCAAGCATTGGAATATATACCGAAGTTGGAAATTATGCCCAAAGTGGTCAATGTTATAAAGAGTAGAATAAATAGTAATTTGCTTTCTGAAACTCTTATTGAAAGCGTTTCGTTGGGTGTTGGAGCTAATTTGAGTGTAGCAGGAGTTGGCGCCAAAGCAAGTTTTAATATGAACCGAAAATTAGAAATTCAGGTGAAGTTTTACGATAAAACGGAGCTTTAAACTTTCTTTTCTTATTAGTTAAAAAAATAAGCTCAGATTCTATTTTTTTCATCACTAATTCTAGAGAATAGATTAAAAAAAAGAGGCTGTCAATTCTGACAGCCTCTTTTAGTATTACTTGAAAATTGGGATTATTCTCCTTTTTCCATTTTTTCTTTCAATGCTGATAGTGCATCTAAATCACCTAATGTTGATTTTTCAGAACTTTGATTGATTGCTTTTACCGCTTGGTCAGTTGCAGATCCTGCAGACTTCTTACCGCCTTTGGCAGCAGCAGTCGGCTTATCTTCTCCTTCTTCAAACGTACGTGTGTGAGAAACAACAATCTTCTTAGCATCCTTACTGAATTCAATTACTTTGAAATCAAGAACTTCTTCAACTTTTGCATTGCTTCCGTCCGCTTTTCTCAAATGTTTAGAAGGACAAATTCCTTCAACACCATATGGAAGAGAAACGATTCCAGATTTATCTTTCATATCGATGATTGTACCGCTATGAACTGAACCTTCAGCAAATGTAGATTCGAATACATCCCATGGATTTTCTTCCAATTGTTTATGACCTAATGAAATTCTTCGGTTATCGCGGTCGATTTCCAATACAAGAACTTCCATTTCGTCACCTACTTTGCAGAATTCAGATGGGTGCTTGATTTTCTTTTGCCACGAAAGATCAGAGATGTGAATCAATCCGTCAACTCCTTCTTCCAATTCAACGAATACACCGAAGTTAGTGAAGTTACGAACTTTTGCTTTGTGCTTAGAGCCAACTGAGTATTTTACTTCGATATCATTCCATGGATCTGGCATTAATTGTTTGATACCCAAAGACATTTTACGTTCTTCGCGATCTAATGTCAAGATAACAGCTTCAACCGTATCACCGATGTTCATGAAATCTTGTGCTGAACGTAAATGTTGTGACCAGCTCATTTCTGAAACGTGGATCAAACCTTCTACTCCTGCAGCGATTTCGATAAACGCACCGTAATCAGCCATCACAACAACTTTTCCAGATACTTTGTCACCAACTTGTAAGTTAGCATCTAATGAATCCCATGGATGTGGTTGTAATTGTTTCAAACCAAGGGCAATACGTTTCTTGTCATCATCGAAGTCAAGAATAACCACGTTGATTTTTTGATCAAGCTCTAACATTTCTTCAGGATGCGTAACGCGACCCCAAGAAAGGTCTGTAATGTGAATCAATCCGTCTACTCCACCAAGGTCGATGAACACACCATAAGAAGTTACGTTTTTCACAACACCTTCCAATACTTGTCCTTTTTCTAGACCGGAAATGATTTGTTTCTTTTGTTCTTCTAATTCAGCCTCAATCAACGCTTTGTGAGAAACAACTACGTTTCTAAATTCTTCATTGATTTTAACTACTTTAAATTCCATGTTTTTTCCAACGTAAACATCATAGTCACGAATTGGCTTCACGTCGATTTGAGAACCTGGTAAGAATGCTTCGATGCCGAAAACATCCACAATTAAACCACCTTTAGTTCTGCATTTAACATAACCAGTGATGATTTCACCTGAACGCAATACGTCATTCACACGAATCCAAGCACTGTGCATACGCGCT
>JBILIY010000127.1:0-4805 GCA_044368815.1 Crocinitomicaceae bacterium | reverse complement strand
TGAAACGAATGGTTCAGCAGGTATGGATGTTCGGGCAAATTTGGAAGAACCAATATTAATCCCGCCATTGGGCAGAGCTTTGGTGAAAACTGGTCTCTTTTTGGAAATGCAAAACGGCATGGAATGTCAGGTTCGCCCGAGAAGTGGTCTAGCGCTTAAGAGAGGAATTACGGTGTTGAATAGTCCGGGAACAATTGACGCTGATTATCGAGGAGAAGTTGGAGTGATTTTGATTAATCTTTCTAATGAAGATGTTGAAATTCAAGATGGTGAACGGGTTGCGCAACTTGTATTTTGTAAAGTTGAACAGGTAGAATTTATTCAAGTAAATGTGCTTTCCGATTCAGAGCGAGGTGCCGGTGGATTTGGGAGTACAGGTGTAAATTAAATAGAAGAAAAAATGAAAGTAATCGTACCAATGGCTGGAAGAGGAAGTCGACTTAGGCCGCATACATTGACAGTTCCGAAACCTTTGGTTCCTGTCGGAGGAAAACCCATTGTTCACCGCTTAGTGGAAGATATTGCCGCTGTGTGTGCAGAAAAAATTGAAGAAATAGCTTTTGTGGTAGGTGATTTTGGAGCAGAGGTCGAAAGTGAGTTATTGGCCGTTGCAGAAAAATTAGGTGCGAAAGGTTCCATTCATTATCAAACCCAACCTTTAGGAACAGCACATGCTGTTTTATGCGCCGCTGAAAAATTAAGCGGACCAGTAGTCGTAGCTTTTGCGGACACTTTGTTTCGAGCCAATTTCAAAATCAATCAAGAGGATGAAGGAATTTTGTGGGTGAAACAAATCGATGATCCAAGCGCTTTCGGTGTAATCAAAATGAATGACAAAGGCGAGATTATTGATTTCGTAGAGAAACCAAAGGAGTTTGTTTCGGATCTAGCAATGATTGGGATTTACTACTTCAAGCACGGTGAAAAATTGCGCAAAGAATTAGAGTATTTGATTGATAACAACATTATTAAAGGTGGTGAATATCAATTGCCGGATGCCTTGCGACGATTAACGGAAGCGGGATACGTTTTCAAACCGGGTGAAGTAAATGAATGGTTGGACTGTGGTAATAAAGAGGTAACTGTTCATACGAATCAACGTGTGCTTGAATTCGATTGGGAAGCACAAAAGCAATTGGTTCATGAGTCTGTTGAAATTGAAAATAGTATTATCATTCCACCTTGTTTTGTTGGAAAAAACGTGAAAATAAGCAATTCAGTAATTGGCCCTCACGTATCGCTCGGTGAGGGTACGGAAGTGATTAATTGCAACATAAGTAATTCAATTGTTCAGCAAGACACGAGTTTGAAAAATGCGGTTTTAGCTGATTCTATGATTGGCTCGAAAGTTGCTTATCACGGACAAGCCTTGGATTTAAGTCTTGGCGATTTTACGACCATCAGTTAATGCAATTGAAAACTATTTTTAGTGTTTTATTAACCTTGTCGCTTTTTGCTTGTGGAACGGCGAAGGAGAAAAAGGGTGTTCATTCATCCTCATTCATCAAGAATTTCCACGAAGGAGTTCGATTGAAACTCAATTTCGAGATTGATCCAGCGATAGATAAGTTTAATTTATGTTTGAAAGAAGATCCAACAGATGACGCTTCGAATTTCGCACTGGCACAGTTGTATTTGATGAAAAATGATTTACAGAAGGCATCTTTTCATACCAAACAAGCATCAGAGGCTGATCCGAAAAATCTGTATTATCAAACTGAGCTTGCGTTTATGCATCAAGAGTTGAAGGAATATGAGCAAGCTGCGTTGATTTTTGAGAGGCTATCTAAAGTTAATTTACAAAATCCTGAATACTATTACGGATCGTTTGAAAATTGGGTGAAAGCAGGTAAACGCGATAAAGCATTACAAATCTTAACCAATCTTGAAAAGCATCTTGGTGGAAATTCTGAAATTGAAATTAAACGCTACCATCTGTTGCTTGGGGCTGGACAAGATAAAGCTGCTATAGATGGATTACTTGAAGCGAAAAAGAAGTATCCAAATGAACCGACTATCATTGCCAATTTGGTCGACTATTACATTCAGAAAAAGCAATACGATTCAGGAATGAAAATGCTTGAAGAGCTTGTTAATGCTGACCCGGAAAATGGACTTGCGTTATATATGCTAGGAGATATGCAGATGCAAATTGGTCAAGAACAAACCGGGCTAAAAAATCTGAAACAAGCGGTTAAAAAAGAGGGAGCTTCCTTGGATCAAAAAATGGAGATTTTGATTAGCATTCAGAATTTTAAAACAAGCGATCCGGATATGGAGTCTTTGGTCGATTACATGGTGATTCGCTATCCAAAAGAGGCAAAAGCATATTCAATTCGAGGTGATTATTTTTTCAAAGCCAATAAATTGGAGGAAGCAACAAAATCTTACAAAAAGGCGGTTGAGTTTAATCCAAATTTATATCCAATATGGAATCAAATTTTAGTGTTGGAATATCAAAATCAATGGTTTGATTCGCTGAATGTCGATAGCGAGAAATGCATAGAACTATTCCCAGTCCAACCTTTACCTTATTTTTTTAGTGGAGTTGCGAAAAATCAGAAAAAACAATATTCCGAAGCGATAACCAAACTGAAGGAATCTCTTGACTTACTGCTCAATGATGTAGCGCTTGAAGCTGAAATTTACGGTCAAATTGGTGAAGCGAATTTCGGGCTTAAGGATCTTGAAAATGGAAAAATATTTTTTGAAAAAGCAATTGAAAAACAACCTACAAGTTTAATCTTGAAAAATAATTACGCCTTCCGCCTCGCTTTGCATACGAATGAACTCGAAAAAGCCGAAAAATTAATTGATGAAGTTTTAATTTCTGCGCCTAATCAAGCTCGTTTTTTGGACACGAAAGGTTGGATTTTATTCGTAAAAGGAAAATATTCAGTAGCACAAGATTATTTTAATCAAGCCTTGGCAATAGCTCCAAATGATAAGGTTATCGTTGAACATTTCGGTGACTGTGCATTCAAACTAGGCCAAAAAGATAGAGCATTCGAATATTGGTTAAAAGCAAAAGAACTCAAGTCTACAAATCTCAACTTGGATAAAAAAATCCAAAACAAAGCCTATTATGACCCAATTTATTAAATTCGTTTTTGCTGTTTTTGGTCTGTTGTGGCTTGGTTCCTGTGCACCAAAGTTCGTTACCGCAATTGACGAAACCATTCCTCTGGAAAAATTACCAAAGAAAAAAGATAAAGAGCTTGTTGAAACGCTAGATAGTCTTGCCTTGGTAAAACCAAAAACATTTTATTCCAAGTTAAGTGTTGATTATAAAGATACAACGCGAGAAATTTCATTCAAAACATCGCTGAAAATCGTTTCTGATAGCGCGGTCAATGCTATCATCACGTATGCCAAAATTCCTATTGTTACAACAATGATAACAAAGGACACGATAAAAGTGGTTAACCGTAAGGATAAGTGTTACGTAATCCAAACATTGAATTATATTAAAGATAATTTTGGAATTGATTTTACTTACAATAATATCGAAGAGCTTTTTCTTGGCCGACCATTGGATTACAATGTGGATCAAAAATATTTTGTCATCAACGATCCGTATCGCTATCAAATCTCTTCACATCGAAAAAGAGAGAAAAAGCGCTTTGAACGTAGGGCCAAGGAAGATATAATCATTAATTATTTCCTAACGAATGACGCCAAGGAATTGAAAAAAACAACGATTTTTAGTCCTAGTGATACAACAGAAATATCCGTTGATTACCTTTCTTTTCAAGCCGATAAAGGGATAAAAGTTCCTGAGAATGTGTTGATTCAGATTAAAACTCCAAGAAATAGAATTTATGTTCGTCTGGAATACGAGAAAATTGAAATAAATGAACCTCAAGAACTCATCATTGTAATACCTGAGAATTATGAAAAGTGCGATTAATTTAGTGGTTTTACTTCTCTTTTTCGGTTTCGTTAATGGTCAAACAAGCAGCGATAAATTAAAGAAAGAGCAACAAAAATTGGAGAAAAAAATTTCGAATACCAAGTTCCTTTTGAACAAGGTAAAGTCGAGTAGTCAGGCTTCATTGAATGAATTGAAATTAATTGACAATCAAATTAAAAGTCGCGAAGCGTTGGTTCGTGTTTTTGATAATCAAGTTCGTGTTGCTGAAATAAAAATGGTTGAAAAAAAACAGGAAGTCAATCAGTTGAAAGCCCGTTTGATTCAATTGAAAAAACAGTATAAATCGATGTTGTTGTATGCTTACAAGCACCGAAATAACTACGGAAAAATCATGTTTATTCTATCTTCTGATAACTACAACGAGGCTTCAAAACGAACGAAATACTTAAAAAAGGTAGCCGGAATCCAAAAGAAACAAATGGCTCTGATTTTGCAACATCGATCTTTGATTCACAAGGAATTAAATCAAATTAAGGAGGAAAAGGAAACGAAATCGAAAGCTTTAGAAGAAAAGAAAATCGAGCGGGAACAAATTACCAAGGATAAGTTTTCGAAAGAAAAGACCTATCAGAAATTCAAGCAGGAGGAGCAAAAGTTATATGCGCAATTGAAGGAAGATGAGCGCAAGAAGGAAGAATTAAAACAAAAAATCAATGCGGCTATCCGGGCTGATATTGCTCGTCAGGAAGCTGAAAGAGCACGCAAGGAGGCTGAAGCATTGAAGAAAAGAGAGGCCGATGCGAAGAACAAAAAAGAACAAGAGGAATTAGCTCGAAAAAATAAAGAAAAGGAAAAAGGAAAAACTCCATCTACCACTACGACACCTGAAAAAACTCCAGAAAAAGAACCTGAAGAAACGAAAGCACCAGTT
>JBILIY010000126.1:0-4808 GCA_044368815.1 Crocinitomicaceae bacterium | reverse complement strand
ACAGCCGCTCCGGCAAATCCTCCAATCAACGTATGTGATGACGAAGAAGGAATCCCTAACCACCAGGTCAATAAATTCCAAAAGGTAGCGGCCAACAAACCAGCCAAAATCACCCATAAATCGATGACGTTGTTGTCAACCGTTTTCGCAACCGTATTTCCAACACTCATATCAAAGACCCAAAACGCAATTACATTGAATAGCGCAGCCCAAACTACCGCTTGAAAAGGAGTTAAAACTTTTGTTGAAACTACTGTGGCAATTGAATTTGCAGCGTCATGAAATCCATTTACCAAGTCAAAAATCAGAGCAATAGCTATTACAACAATTAATAACGTAAACATATTTTAAGTTTTAAGTTATTGACTACTTAAGCGTATTTTACCACGATGGACTCGATTACATTTCCAGCATCTTCGCATTTGTCTGTTGCGATCTCCATTACTTGATAAATCTCGCGACGCTTGATAAGTTCCTTTGCATCTACATCTGAGTCAAAAAGACGCTCGATATTCATATCGAATATGTCGTCCGCGCTGTTTTCAATGCTATTGATTTTGATGACACATTCAATGATTTTCTGCGTGTTTTTCAGATTCCTTAATTCAGTTACTGCTGCTTTAACTGCTTTTACAGCATCGTTTATTGCCTCGGCTGTTTTTTGAATCCCCTGATCTGAAATAGGGTCTATTTTATAGAAATTTATTTTCTTCGCTGCCGCGTAAATATAATCCGCGATATCATCCAATGCAGAAGCTAAGCTATGTATGTCTTCACGATCAAAAGGTGTAATGAAGTTTTTTCCTAATTCAATAAAAATTTTATGTGTGATTTCATCGTTTTTGTGCTCGATACCTTCCATTTCTTTGATTAACGTAGCACGTTTGTTATAGTCAGGCTCATGAACCACCTGTACCAACTTTGCAGCGATATCTTGAAGATTGTCACTCGCTTCTTCAAATAAAGAATAAAACACTTTATCCTTCGGTAAAAAATAACTTAATATTCCTGCCATAATTTTTTCTTTTAGCAAATTTAGAATTCTAGTTACTCTCCAAGTGAATTTAGATTGTTTGTTAACGTAAAGATAACATTGTAAACTATTGGTTTTGCCCAAAATAAGGCTGGAAAGAGTGGTTTTTTATACCTTTTATTCTAAAGATTTTCTGAAAAAAACTCCCAATGTTAATAAAATGTTATCAAAATTATCTTTAAGTTATTTATGAATTAACCAAATGTTAAGTAAGTGTTAAGGATTTAATTTTGCCCTGAATTTAGAACGATTGCAATAAATGTATCCGTTCAAAAAACATTATGATATGGTAAAGAAAATAGTTGTTTTAGTATTGGTTTCATTTGTAAAATTTACGTTTGCACAAATACCAACTTCCACCGATAAATCATCAGAGAAGAAATGGTTTGACAAAATTTCAATTCGAGGTTATGCCCAGGTTCGATATAATGGATTGTTACAGACGAATGAAGACTTGGAGTGCGAGCAATGTGATAAAAGTTGGGGTGGCGAAAATGGATTTTTTATCAGACGAATGCGCATCATTTTCTTTGGACAAATTCACCCTCGAGTATATTTTTACGTGCAGCCAGATTTTGCTAGTGCGCCTTCTTCATCCTCGCTTCATTTCGCGCAGTTGAGAGATGCTTATTTTGATGTAGGCATAGATAAGAAGAATGAATTTCGTTTTCGAATAGGTCAAAGTAAAGTTCCATTTGGATTTGAGAATATGCAGTCTTCACAAAATCGCTTAGCACTTGATCGTAACGACGCATTAAACAGTGCTGTTTCAAATGAACGTGATTTGGGTGTTTTCTTTTATTGGGCACCTGAAAAAACAAGAAAGCTCTTTTCATCTTTGGTTAATGATGGTTTGAAAGGTTCAGGGGATTATGGTGTTTTTGCATTTGGTGCATACAATGGTCAAACTGCCAATAGACCTGAATTAAATAAAAATAGACACATCGTTACACGATTAACATATCCATTTCAAATAAAAAATCAAATCGTTGAAACAGGCCTTCAGGCATACAAGGGAAAATTCACATTGTTAAGCACTTCAAGCGGAGTAAAGTTTGCCGAGGATAAATTGTATGATGACGAGCGTATAGGTGGGACTTTTGTTCTATACCCCAAACCGTTCGGTATTTTAGCAGAATACAATGTTGGGCGTGGTCCGGAATTTGACAAATTTGCGGACTCAATTTCAACTCAAGCACTACGCGGTGGTTTTGTAACTGCTTCTTATAAAATGAATTTTGGAGAACAAACCCTAATACCGTTTGTGAGATATCAAACATACAAAGGAGGAAAAAAACATGAATTGGATGCGAGAAGTTATCGAGTGGAAGAATTGGAAATTGGAACAGAATGGCAAATGGGAAAACACTTCGAACTAGTTGTGATGTATACAATGTCCTCTCGACGATTTGAGGATTTCGCAACACCAAACAATTACCAACGTGGAAATCTATTGCGAATACAGGCACAAATGAATTTCTAATTCCTTACTTTCTCTTCGCAGCAAAAAACTCTTTCATTAACTGACTGCACTCTTCTTGTAAAATTCCATTCGTGACCAGTGTAGTTGGATGATACAAGGACTTTTCATGTTGTCCCGCTCCTCGGTTTTCATCTCGTGCACCAAAAACAACCTTGTCAATTTGTGACCAATAAAGCGCTCCGGCACACATGCAACATGGTTCCAGAGTAACATATAACGTACATTCCTTTAGGTATTTTGCACCAAGGTATTGAGAGGCTGCAGTTATGGCTTGTATTTCAGCATGAGCTGTAACATCTGTTAATGTTTCCGTAAGATTATGTCCTCGAGCTATGATTTGATTTTTACAAACGATTACAGCGCCAACTGGAACTTCATCCAAGGAAAAGGCGTGTTTTGCCTCAACCAAAGCTTGCCGCATGAAATATTCATCATTGTATGGACTAAACATCGAATACAAGAATAAGAACTATCCGAAAAACTCACAAGGAATTGTGCAGAAGATTTTCTAAGGCTTTTGAATTGTATCGATTTGATGAAGTACTTTTCGACGATGGAAATAATCGATTTATTAATCTTAATTCCTTTATTTTATGGGGCTTGGAAAGGCTTTAAGAAGGGCTTCGTTATGGAGTTGTTTACAATCCTAGCCTTATTGGTTGGATTGTACGCTGCATTTCATTTTTCAGATAAAATCACAGAAATAATTGTCGGAAAAACACATGAAAATCCAGGGTATCTTCCAGCAATTTCGTTTTTGCTTTTATTCCTGGCTGTTGGGGCTATGGTTTATTTTGGTGGTAAGGCCTTAGAACAAGTTTTGAAATTAGCTCAAATGTCTGTTTTAAATAAAGGAATAGGTGCGCTAATTGGAATCTTAAAGTGGGGATATTTAATTGGTTGCGTATTTGTTTTTATTCAATCGATGGATACGAATGAACGGTTCATTGCAAAAAAGAACAAAAAAAACGCGATCCTTTATCCTGCCGTTACGGGATTAGTTTCCTACACAATTCCTGGTGTAACAAAAACACGGATTTTTGATTATATGGATTCACAAGCGAAAGCAAAAGAAACAAAACTAAGTGTGGAACAAGTAATTCGAGTCAAAGAAATTACTGATAGTTTGGGAATTCAAGCGAACGATGCAAAAACGATATTGGAAATTCATAGGAAGTATGGGAAATAGAATTTTAATTTTTATTGTTTCTTTTTTTTGTTTGCAATCCACAAGGGCGCAGGGTTTATTTAATACGAAATCCAAAAAGCAAAAGACAATCGTAAAAACAGGCCCTTACGTCGGTGTTCAAAGCGGCAGGTTTTATGCTGGAGAAATTGGCGCGGAACGTCAGTGGAAAGAGGGAAAATTGATGAGTCCAAATACACATGCCTTGCATTTTGGAGTCAATTACACGTATGATTTTACTAGATGGAATCCTGTTCTGGGTTATGACCTTGGGTATTGGTTTAGGGGAAGCAATGTTGGTATGACGTTTGGTGGAACCGTTTGTATGCGAACCAATTTTCAAGACTATCGTTTTGGTGTTACGCCGACCTTAGGATATAAGATTTGGCAATTGCACATTCAAACGGGGTATCATTTGCTCTACCCATTTTATGCGTTTGATAAAACCACGTTTGACTCCAATACAATATTTTTGAGTGCGCGTTTTGTTTTCATTAATGATCGGGAAGTAAAAAAGAAGGATAAAGATTGATTATTACA
This sequence comes from Crocinitomicaceae bacterium, assembly GCA_044368815.1. Lineage (GTDB taxonomy): Bacteria > Bacteroidota > Bacteroidia > Flavobacteriales_D > Crocinitomicaceae > UBA952. The sequence continues at coordinate 566 of JBILIY010000126.1, read as the reverse complement.
GTACTTTCGGAGCTAAAAAAATTGTTCAAAAATCTTGAAAAGTTGAATTTTTAGCGCTTTCATTTTGATGTAACTTCGTTTCACTGAATTTTTATTCATCCCGATGAAACAATACCACGATTTACTCGAACACATCCTCGAAAATGGCGTTAAAAAAGAAGACCGAACAGGAACAGGAACAATTTCTGTTTTTGGATATCAAATGCGCTTTGATTTAAACGAAGGGTTTCCTTGCATTACGACTAAAAAACTCCATTTGCGTTCGATTATCCATGAGTTATTGTGGTTTTTGAAGGGAGAAACGAATATTCAATACCTGAAGGAAAACAATGTTTCCATATGGGACGAGTGGGCGGATGAAAATGGGAATCTAGGTCCTGTTTATGGATCGCAATGGAGAAGTTGGCCAACCGCTGACGGACGTCAAATAGATCAAATCAAACAAGTTATCGATCAACTGAAAAACAACCCGGATTCAAGACGAATTATTGTTTCCGCCTGGAATGTCGGCGAAATCGAAAAAATGGCTTTACCTCCGTGCCACGCATTTTTTCAGTTCTATGTCG
>JBILIY010000310.1:0-2851 GCA_044368815.1 Crocinitomicaceae bacterium | reverse complement strand
GGATAAACTTCCCGGTTTCACAGGAAAAAACAATCCAACTTCATTTTCAGGTGCACGCATGTATACGACCGCATTATGGCGAATTTATCTTCAGTTTAATATAACCCAAGAAAGAGACGACTATGGAAATCCATACACCATAAATTTCATTTCAGCAAGTGTTGAACCTTTCTGCCAAAATCATGATCTGGGAGAAGGCGCGCGATATTACCATCCATTAATTTATGAATGGGAAAAATAAACCATTTGAAATACTTTCTATTGAATAAGCGAAATCCTTGTTAATCCAACGAACCAATCATTTTTGATGGGTCAACATAAAGATCGTATTCTTCAGGTGTAACATGACCCAATCCTACTGCTGCTGCTTTCAAAGTAGTTCCGTTCTTGTGAGCGTATTTTGCTATTTCAGCGGCTTTGTAGTAACCTATTTTCGTATTCAATGCCGTTACCAACATCAAGGAATTATCTAAATGTTGTTTAACCATTGGCAAATTAGCTTCAATTCCAACCGCACAATTGTCAGCGAAGGAAACACACGCGTCACCAATTAATCGAGCAGATTGCAAAACATTGTAAGCAATTACTGGTTTGAAAACATTCAATTCGAAATGTCCATTGGACCCTGCAACAGCAACCGCCATGTCGTTACCCATAACTTGAGCGCAAACCATCGTTAATGCTTCAGGCTGAGTTGGGTTAACTTTTCCTGGCATTATTGATGAACCCGGTTCGTTGTCTGGGATAATGATTTCTCCAATTCCGCATCTTGGACCTGAGGAAAGCATTCGAATGTCATTGGCGATTTTCATCAACGAAACTGAGGCTCTTTTCAAGGCTCCAGAAAGCTCTACCATTGCATCGTGAGCAGCCAAAGCTTCAAATTTATTTTTAGCCGTAACGAAAGGCAAGCCCGTAAATTCAGCAATTTTTTTTGCAACCAAAACATCATAACCTTTCGGAGTATTTAAACCTGTTCCAACTGCAGTTCCTCCTAAAGCAAGTTCAGTAACTGCAACCAACGCATTGTTGATGGCACGAACAGAATTATCAATCTGTGCAACATACCCACTGAATTCTTGACCTAAAGTCAAAGGAGTAGCATCCATGAAATGTGTTCTACCTGTTTTTACGATATCTTTAAATTGCTCCACTTTCGTTTGAAGCACGTTTCTCAAATGCAATAAACCAGGAAGAGTTGTTTCAACCGTCTTTTTATATGCTGCGATGTGCATAGCCGTTGGGTACGTATCATTCGAGGATTGTGATTTATTTACATCATCATTCGGATTCAACACTTTTTGTTCGTCCAATAAATTTCCTCCATTGATAACATGACCGCGATTCGCAATTACTTCGTTACAATTCATATTGGATTGTGTCCCTGAACCCGTTTGCCAAATAACTAATGGAAATTCAGAATCATGCTGACCAGTAAGAATTTCATCACATACTTTCGATATCAAATCTCGTTTTTCAGTTGGTAGAACTCCTAAATCACAATTCGCATGAGCAGCAGCCTTTTTTAAAAATGCAAACGCATGAATTATTTCGATTGGCATCGATCCTTCCGGACCAATTTTAAAGTTGTTTCTCGAACGCTCCGTTTGTGCTCCCCAATAACGATTTGCAGGTACTTTAACCTCGCCCATCGTGTCTTTTTCAATTCTAAATTCCATTTTTTGTTTTTTATTTGTATTTAATTTTTAATTTTACATCGAAATCGTTCGCAAAAATAATAGAAGATGAGCACTTTTGGTATTGTATTATTTCTTTTAATTGCCGGAATGGCATTTTGGATGTTGATTTTTTTAATGGGATTCATCCTTCCATTTTGGATTACCTTAGGTTTATTCGAGCAGCTTCGCCCGAAAAGAATTTTTGAAGATAAAGAGTCCGCATAGGATTTAACAAAAATATTATTGAAGCGCGTCGGTTGAACTGATGCGCTTTTTTCGTTAACAAAGCCAGGAAAACAATAACTATCAAAGCTTCTTAATTCCTACATTATCTATTATCTTTGCAACAAATTTTTTCAGAATGTCAAATCAAGAACGAATTTCAACGAACAAGGCTCCGAAACCAGTCGGCCTTTACCCGCACGCAAGACGGGTTGGGAATCTATTGTTTTTATCGGGTGTTGGACCGCGAACTGCCGGCTCAGACGATACTGATTCCGCTGTGCCTGGGCTAAAGTTGGATAAAAATGGAAATTTCATTGAATTTAACTTTGAAGCACAATGTCGCAGTGTTTTTGATAATGTTCGTATTATTTTAGAGGAATCAGGTTCAAGTTGGGATCAATTGGTTGATGTGACGGTATTTTTGGTAAATATGAAACGTGATTTTCACACCTACAATCGTATTTATGCGGAATATTTCAAGGACAATTTACCTTGCCGAACAACGTGTGAAATTAATTCACTTCCAACGCCAATTGCGATTGAGTTGAAGTGCATAGCGACGATTTAATTGAATGTAAAATGAATAATGTAGAATGTAAAATGGAGGAACTAATTATCAATTTTACATTTTACATTCTAAACTAAAAAAAAATGACTGGATTTATCATTCGAATTGCATTAGCAGTATCAGCTTTGAGCTTCAATGTTTGGCTTTTTGCCACGGGACATTGGGGCTGGGGAATAACATTTCTTTTTGTAACGGCTTTAATTATTTTGTCATTTTTCAGAAATGAAAACATGATTTTGGCGTTAAATCAAATGCGTGTCGGAAATACAGATAAGGCGAAAAAATATATTGACCGCATTACGCATCCACAGTTTTTACCAAGAAAGCAGCACGCCTATATTTTGTATTTGAAAGCGGTTATGGGTTCTCAAGAAATGGG
>JBILIY010000053.1:0-7116 GCA_044368815.1 Crocinitomicaceae bacterium | reverse complement strand
CAGAAGACAATGCAGTCGCGAGAATGCATTTGGCAGGAATTTGTGCGCAAACGGGAAGAAAAAATGAGGCTGTTTCCTTATTGGGTGAAGCCAAAAAAATGGATAAAAACGGGATGCTGAAAGATCAAATTAAAATGATGCAACAGCAACTGCAAATGGCACCTTCCAAAAACCAAATGCGCATGGCCCAAATGATGGGAGGAAGAAAGAAAATGCCTAAAATGCGTTAATGCATGTCCAAATTACCACACATTTTCTCCAACGGATGGGAAGATTATGAACTAATCGATGCCGGCGGAGGAAAAAAACTCGAACGATGGGGAAAAATAATTACGATCCGACCAGAACTTCAGGCCTATTTTCATAGTGGGATGCCATTTACGGAATGGAAATCGATTGCTCATTGGGAATTCATTGAAAGCAAAAACCAGCAAGGTAAGTGGAAAGCGCTCAAAAAAGATGTTCCAACTAAATGGACGATTTCTTACAAGCGACTGAAATTCAACATTGAACTCACCTCATTTAAACATGTGGGATTATTTCCCGAACAACAAATAAATTGGGATTTTATTGATCAACGACTTGAAACCGATGATCGTTTTTTAAACCTATTTGCCTATACCGGTGCAGCGTCTTGTGTTGCACGAAATAAAGCAGCAGATACCTTTCATGTCGATTCAGTTAAATCAATGATCGGTTGGGCAAAAGAGAATATGGAATCTAGCCGATTATTAAATATTCGTTGGGTTCATGAAGACGCCTTGAAATTTATTCAACGAGAAGCAAAACGTGAACGCACTTTTAAAGGAATATTAATGGATCCTCCCGCTTGGGGAATTGGTGCAAAAGGCGAAAAGTGGAAATTAGAAGATAAAATTGATGAACTTTTAGGCGCCTCCTCTGAAGTATTGGATGAGAATGGTTTCTTAGTTATGAATACCTATTCACCAACGGTTGATGGAACGCTAATTCAAGAACTTGCTGAACTTTATTTTCCAAGCAGATCGATAGAACTTGCTCAATTACATATGGAAACCCAAACGGAGAAAACTTTATATTACGGAGAATTACTTCGTGTGATGTAGTTGCGAGCTTAGAATTGCTAATGAAAAACGATTAGTTCGCAACTCGCAACTAATTCATTCGGAACTCCAAAACTTTACAACTCGCAATTATTCCGTTCGCAATTCCAAGAGTTCGCAACTCCAAAAGTCCGCAACTCGCAATTAATCCGTTCACAAACCCCTAAAGTTGTAAAATCTAAATTCTTTTTTATATTTTTATTCTTTCCAATACTAAACCATACAATAATTACCTATGAAAATTCTTAAAATTCAGGCTTTACGAGGGCCAAACATTTGGAGTATTACACGAAAAAAATTAATTCAAATGCGTTTGGATCTCGAGGATCTGGAAGAAAAACCTACCAACAAAATAGATGGTTTTAGAGAGCGAATAGAAATTTTGCTTCCAACTTTAATTGAACACCGTTGCTCAGAAGGATGCCGTGGAGGTTTCTTTCAACGTATCGAGCGCGGAACATGGATGGGACATGTTATCGAACATATTGCTCTAGAAATTCAAACTTTGGCAGGAATGGATGTCGGTTTCGGCAGAACTAGGGAAACAAAAACTCCCGGAGTTTATAACGTAGTTTTCAATTATATAGAGGAAAAAGTAGGTTTATATGCCGCTGAATCATCCGTTCGCATCGCCGAAGCTTTGATTGCTGGAGAAGAATATGACTTGCAACGAGATATCCAAAAAATGAAAGAAATCCGCGAGGATGTGCGTCTTGGACCTAGTACAGGAAGTATTGTTGATGAAGCAGTTTCCCGAGACATTCCTTGGATTCGAATGGGAACAAATTCTTTGATTCAATTGGGTTACGGGGTTAATCAAATGCGCTTTCAAGCTACTATTACATGTAAAACAAGCAACATTGCCGTCGACATAGCATGTAACAAGGAACAAACAAAAAAGATGCTAGATGCTGCGTCAATTCCAGTAGCAAAAGGTTCGATTTGCGTTGATGAAGAAGATTTGGAAGACACAATTAAATCGATTGGTTATCCAATTGTAATAAAACCTTTGGATGGAAATCACGGTAAAGGCGCTTCGATAAATGTCACTAATTGGGAAGATGCTGTTGCTGGACTGGAATACGCGAAAAAATACTCCCGCAGAGTCATCGTGGAAAAATTCATTACTGGATTCGATTTCCGCGTTTTGGTTATTGACAATAAAATTATCGCAGCCGCACAGCGCGTTCCGGCTCACATCATTGGAAATGGGAAAGACACTATTCAATTTCTAATCGATGAAACAAATAAGGATCCCAGAAGAGGTTATGGACACGAAAACGTTTTGACTGAAATCACGGTTGACCGAGATACGATGGAGCTTTTGGAGAAAAAGAATTATACGCTCGAAACAGTGCCGGAAGTGGGAGAAAAAGTTTATTTGAAGTCTACAGCCAACCTTAGCACTGGTGGTACTTCGATTGACGTCACGGACTTGATGCACCCAGAAAATGTATTTATGGCCGAGCGCATATCTCGCGTAATCGGACTTGATATTTGTGGTATCGATATCATGGCTGCAAACTTAACGGAATCGTTGAAAGAAAATGGTGGTGTTATTTTAGAAGTCAATGCCGCTCCTGGATTTAGAATGCACTTGGCTCCTTCTGAAGGTCTACCAAGAAATGTGGCTACCCCTGTAATTGATATGCTTTACCCTCCTGGAAAGCCTTCTCGAATTCCAATCATAGCTATTACTGGAACTAATGGAAAAACGACAACGACTCGTTTGATTTCACACATTGTAAAAAACAATGGTTATCGCGTTGGATTTACAACTTCGGATGGTATTTACATCCAAAATCACATGATGGAAAAAGGTGATACCACTGGACCTATGAGTGCAGAATATATATTGAAAGATCCAAATGTTGAATTTGCAGTTCTAGAAACAGCCCGTGGTGGAATTCTAAGATCAGGATTAGGCTTTAGTCGATGTGACATTGGAATTATAACAAATATCCAAGAAGATCATCTTGGAATTAGCGACATCCATGACTTAAAGGATTTATCTCGGGTGAAATCTGTCGTTGTTGATAGCATTAAAAAAGATGGTTGGGCCGTTTTAAATGGAGAAGATGAAAATTGCTTAGAAATTGCTCAAAATTTAAGGTGCAATGTGGCGCTTTTTAGTTTAGATGAAAACTGTCCTGCCATTGTAGAGCATTGCAAAAAAGGTGGAATTGCAGCCATTTACGAAAATGGATTTATAACCATCAAAAAAGGAGATTGGAAATTTAGAGTAGAACGTGCAACACATATTCCATTGACGATGAATGGAAAAGCAAGATTTATGATCTACAATGTTCTTGCCGCGACACTTGCTTCCTATTTGTATGGATTTAAAACGGAAGACATCAAACTTTCACTTGCAACTTTCCTTCCGGGAGCGGCGCAAACACCCGGTCGAATGAATATTTTTGAGTTCTCTAAGTTTAAGGTGATGATTGACTTTGCACACAATCCAAACGGTTACCGAGGAATTGAGGAGTTTCTTCAAAGTGTAGATGCAACAAGGAAAATTGGAATCATTTCAGGTGTTGGAGATCGACGAGACGAGGACATCAAAGAATGTGCGCGAATAGCTGCCCGCATGTTTGATCACATTGTCATTCGCCAAGAAAAACACCTTCGAGGAAGAACGGAACAAGAGATTATTGATTTGATTTTAGAAGGAATTAACGAATCGAATTCGCATGTTACTTATGAAGTTGTTACGCTTGAAACAGAGGCCATCAAACACGCTATTTCCATTGCAGAAGAAGGAACATTCATTACCGCATTAAGCGATGTAATTGATAATGCGATTGATATCGTGCAAGACTACTTGGATGCTGAGATTGAGAATGGAGTAATTTCGTAAATGTCTGAAAAACAAATTTTCACTTTACAGCAAGTAGCGAGTTCGATTCGGAAAACCATTGAACAGCGTTATAATCAATCCTATTGGGTGAAAGCAGAAATGCACAAGCTAAATCGTTTTCCAAGTGGACATGCGTTTCCCGAATTGGTTCAAAAAGAAGGAGACAAAATCATTGCCCAACTTAGTGGAACCATTTGGAAACAACAATTAGAACGCATAAATCAGCGATTTATTTCGGTCGTGAAAGAACCCATTAAAGATGGCATGTCGTTGCTGCTTTTGGTGAAAATTAATTTCAGTGAAACATTTGGTTTGAGTCTACAGATTTTGGATATTGATCCTTCTTTTTCCCTTGGTGAACTGCAAAGACAACGCGATGAAACCCTAAAGAAATTGGCAGCTCTAGGGATTTTAAACCAAAATCAATTGCGCGATTTTCCGTTGATTCCAAAACGAATTGCGGTTATTTCCGCTGACTCGAGCAAAGGTCTTTCGGACTTTATGGAAGTTTTGGAAACCAACGAAAACGGATATAAATTCTTCACTCATCTTTTTCCAGCCTATTTGCAGGGTGATGCCGCAGTAGATTCAATCATTCAAGCACTTCATAAAATTGAACGTATCAAACATCATTTTGACATTGTGGTGATTGTGCGAGGTGGTGGCGCTGAAGTCAGTATGACATGCTACAATCACTTCGATCTGTGTAAAACTATCGCCGAATTTCACTTACCAATCTTAACCGGAATTGGTCACTCTACAAATTTAACGGTGGCAGAAATGATTAGCTTCCGAAATGCAATTACACCAACTAAATTAGCAGAGTTTCTAATTCAAACGTATCGTGAATTCGATCAACATATTAAGGATTTACAATCCAAGTTATTCAGTCTGTCTAAAAATAATTTACAGGTTTCAAGAAACGATTTCGATGCCTTAATTCGATTGTTCAAGTCAATTTCAAGTTCCACACTTGATCAAAATGCGGCACAACTTATGAATGAACAAAATCGATTGGAACGAAGCATTCACTATAGAATTGAAAAACATAGAACCATCTTAAGTCAATTTCGGCTTAATTTCGGGTACATTGCCAAGAATAATTTAAATCACCAAGAATCCAAATTAACTGAAGCAAAAAACAATTTGGAGCAAAAGATCTTGACTTTATTCGAGCGCTCTAAAAATGAATTGCGAATCAGCGAAAATAAAGTGGAAATGCTTGACCCAATGCACGTCTTGAAACGTGGCTTCAGTTTAACAACTTTCGGAGGTCAGACTATCAAAGAAGATAACTTTCCGAAAAAAGGAGATTTGATTCAAACAACTACTGCTTTTGGTAAAATAGACTCTAAAGTTGAAGAAAATCAATAATCACAAGGCTTCGAAATAACTTTGCGTTGCCCATTTGCATAAACACCTTCCTCTGTGCAAATTCCCCGACCATAGTCAACTAAATCAATTCCTTCAACAAAATGTCCATTTAATTTACCCAATTCATACGTTCGTTTTAATCTAATTTCCCCATTGTAGAAATAGTCCGTGTTGACCCCATTCGGAATTCCTTCTTGATAACGAAATTCTTCGGCTAAACTTCCGTCTTCTCTAAAATGTTGCAGCGATGAAATCTTACCTTTTTCAAATGTATATTTTCCAATGATTAACCCATCTGCATTAATATCGAAGCAATCACCGGTAAACAATTCGTCATTGTAAAATGCTTGTTCAGTAATAGAATCCCCAATGTTGATAGGTGTCCAGAAATAACTATTTCCACACCAAATTCCTCGAACAATCATCGCATGTTGATGCTCGTTTTCTGAAAAGAACTTGTTTCCACATCCAATTCGAATTTCTTCCGCTAAAATCTGGGAAAATAAATTTGTCATACCGAGACAAATCAAAAGAGTAAAGTAAATCGCTTTCATATCTAGGAAAACAAATTTTGAAAAAAACGTTACAACTTTCAAGAATTTTGTGGTCAATAGAATCGAATGATTTTTAATTTTGACTAAAATTTTAAGAAATGAAAGCATACGTTTTTCCAGGACAAGGAGCTCAATTTACCGGAATGGGTAAAGACTTATATGATAATTCCGAACTAGCGAAATCAATGTTCACAACAGCAAATGACATTCTTGGGTTCGACATTCAGAAAATAATGTTCGAAGGAACGGATGAGGAGTTAAAGCAAACGAAAGTTACACAGCCTGCTATATTTTTGCACTCTACAATTCTAGCTGCTTGCTTGGGTGAATCATTTAAACCAGATATGGTAGCTGGACATTCACTAGGAGAATTCTCGGCATTAGTTGCCAATAAGACCTTGAGTTTTGAAGATGGATTGAAATTAGTTTCTCAACGAGCTTTAGCGATGCAAGAAGCTTGTGAGGCGGAACCTTCGACCATGGCTGCAATTTTAGGTTTGGAAGATGAAATCGTTGAGAAAATTTGTTCTGAAATAGATGGAGTGGTCGTTCCTGCTAACTATAATTGCCCGGGACAATTGGTAATCTCGGGATCAATTCCTGCTGTTGAAGCTGCCTGTGCAAAATTAACTGAAGCGGGAGCAAAAAGAGCTATGATTCTGCAAGTAGGTGGTGCTTTTCATTCCCCATTAATGGAACCTGCAAGAGAAAAACTAGCCGCAGCTATTGAAGCAACTCAATTCTCAAATCCGACTTGTCCTGTTTATCAAAACATAAACGCGAAAGCTGTTTCAGATCCAGAAGAAATCAAGAAAAATCTTGTTTTACAGTTAACCGGCCCTGTAAAATGGACTCAAATCATGAACAACATGCTTGGTGACGGATGCTTAGAAGTCATTGAAGTCGGACCAGGTAAAGTTCTTCAAGGATTATTCAAAAAAGTAAGTCGTGAACTACCAACTTCGAGCGCAATGTTGAATTAGTTTATGGAAAATCAAATAAGGATGCATCTTAATGTAAACCTTAAAATTTAAACCATGAAAAAACTAGTTACAGTGTGGATGCTCATTTTTGCAGGAAGCACATTTGCTCAAACTGCCTCAGGTGATATTGTTGGTGAATTAGTAAGTTTAAAAAACAACCAACCGATCATCGGAGCTAAAACCCTTATTGAAGATAATGGTAGACGCTATCAAGCGCTAACAGATGAAAATGGACGTTTTCGTATGACAGCAATCCCCGC